>NZ_JABXEP010000239.1:0-8316 GCF_013372605.1 Myxococcus sp. AM009 | reverse complement strand
AGGCGCGCGTGCGGGGGGCCGGGGAGGTGGCGCCGCTGAAGGGCTTCCTGCCCTTGTTCGTTCCTCGCCCTTCGGGAGGCGAGGACTTCTTCCGGTTGCTGCAGCGGGGCGTGGTGCTGGAGGTGGAGGTCTCAGACGGGACCGCCTTCCGCAATGTCCTCTCCCGCGAGGAGTCCGAGCGCTTCGCGGGGCACCTGCTGCGCCTCAAGCTGGAGGGGCGCATCGGGCTGGACATCGAAGTGGGCTGACGCGCTGCCGAGGCGGTGCTTCCTAGCGCGTGCGCACCACGCCCACCTCGGCGGTGCCCGCCAGCAGCGCGCTGCCGAGGAACAGGTTGCCGGACTCGGCGCCGCCCATGCGCACGGCGTGGAAGATGACCAGGTAGGTCTGCTCGCGCTGGGGGAACGCGGTGGCGGGAATCGTCACGCGGGCCTCGCGGTACGGACCCGGCAGGCCCACCAGTTGGAGGAACTGGACCGGCGTGGAGGGCAGGTTGGTGTACGTCGGCTCGCCCTGCGCGCCCTCGGCGCTCAGGGGCACCACGGTGACGAAGCCGAGCGTGCGTTCGGTGTTCGCCGGGGGCGCGGGCCGGTCAAAGGACAGGGGCGTGCTCGCGTCGATGCGCAGGAAGCCTTCGGGCGGGTGCAGCGCGGCGATGGGCTCCTTCATCGGCGCGTCGTCCACCTGGCCCACGTAGCGCGTGCCACCCCGGTTCGCGATGAACTGGTACGTGGCGCCGGACTGGTAGGTGAAGTCGGAGGCGCCCACGCTGGTGCGGCGGTAGTTGCCGGAGCCCTCGTCCGTGAGCGCCGTGGCCTGGCCCCCCACCGGCTGCACCGTGAACTCAGCCCCCGACAGGCCGGAGGGCTGCGAGTCCTCCCCCGTCCGGCTGCCGAAGAAGAGGATGGCGGCCGTCTGCGCGGGCAGGGCGATGACGTCGCCGCCGTCCGGGCTGAAGGTGCCCGCGTCATGGCCTGCCAGCGCGGAGGCGGAGACCTCGACCTCCGGGGTGGAGAGCAGCGTGCCGACCATGACGTGCTCGGCGGTGAGTTGGTCCAGGTCGCAAGCCAGGAAGGCGAGGGAGGAGGCGGCAAGCGCCGCGGACACCAGGGTGCGTTTCATGGGAACGCGAGCATAGCAGGTGCCCACGTCACGACGCCCGCGCGCGGGCCCGTCTCGGGGTATCCTCCGGGCCACCCGTGCAAGGTCACCGCGTTCACTCCGCAGGCCGGCGCTTCCTGAAGCGGCTTGGCGTCTCGCTGTTGATGGCCCTCCTCTTCGGAGGCGTGCTGGGGCTGCTCGTGTACCTGCGCCCCACCAGCATCGTGCCGCCCAAGGATCCGCCGTCGGCCTGGGTTCCCTCCGCGGCGGTGAACGCCGCGCAGGCCTGGCTGGAGGGCTGGGAGCGCGTCACCTACGACTGGCGCGTGCGGGAGCTGGGGGAGCGCTCCGAGCGCCCCGACGAGGCCGTCGTCATCGCCATCGACGACGAGACGCTCGCCGAGGCCCGCCAGGATGTGCGCCCCGGCGTCGCCACGCAGCCCTGGCCGCGCCAGCTCGTGGGCCGCATGGTGCACCGGCTGGTCCAGGAGGGGGCGTTGCTGGTGCTCGTGGACCTGCCCTTCACGGACCTGAGCCCCAACGCCTGCGCCGAAGCCTCGCCCGCGTCGTCGCTCTCCTGCGACGACGCGGCCTTCGCCGCCCTGCTGGCGAAAGACGCGGGCCGGGCGCTGCTGTCGTTCACCTGGGAAGCGCAGGGCCCCCGGGTGTTGCCCCCCGCCAACCGCCTGTGGCCGTACCGCGTGAAGCTGGGCGTCTATGACGCGTCCGAAGCGGCCTCCCTGCGCGCGCAGGCCGTGCTCGCGGCGCAGCGCCCCGCCTTCATCATCCCCGCGGGCAGTCAGGTGGAGGTCTGGGGCGGCGCCACGGACGAAGCGGACGGCAAGGCGCTGGGCTCGCGCCTGGGGGCCACCGCGCACGTCCTGGAGGAGCGCCGCGCTGCGGATGACAGCTATCGCGTAGGCCCCACGGAGCTCTTCGTCGCGCTGGCGGAGGTGCAGGTGGAGGGACTGGACGCGGCGGGCCTCATCGAGCTGCGCCAGGTCCAGCACCCCGTGGTGCCGCTGTTGAACGGCAGCGCGGGCTTCGGCGCGTCCACGCTCGTGGCGGGCCGGGATGGGCGCGTGCGCGCCGTGGCGCACCTCATGAGCTACACCGTGCGCGGCAAGCGCCACATCCTGCCGTCGCTGCCCCTGGCCGCGGCCATGCGGCTGGCCGGTACGCGCACGCTCCGCTACGCGGACGGCAAGCTGCACGTGGGAGACCAGTACGCGTTCCCCATGAGCGCCTCGGGCCTGAGCCTGCTGCGCTGGGACGCGCCCAACGCGGGCCGGGGCTCGCGCGGCTCGCTGGCGCGCTCCATCCGCGCGTGGAACGTGCTCCTCAACGTCTTCGACGTGGCGGACGAGCGCCCCGCGCGCTTCGAGAATGACCTGGAGGGCCGCACCGTCGTCCTCACGCGAACCGCCGGCGAGTCCGCGCACCTGCGCCCCACGCCCCTGGGGCCACAGACGCCCGGGGGCGCGATTCTGGGGCAGGCGCTGGCCAACATCCTCCGCTCGGAGGGCATCACCCGCGCGGCGCCAGACTTGGACCTGCTCCTCACGCTGGGGCTGGCCTTCCTCGGGGCCTTCCTGGCGCTGTCGCTCAGCTTCCTGCTGCGCTCGGTGCGCGGCGCCGTGCTCTACGTGGGCTTCCTGGTGGCGGCGGGCGCGGGCTACACCTTCGGCGCCGCGTACGTCTTGGTCGAGCAGCGGCTGTGGGTGGCCATGGCCGGGCCGCTGCTGGCCATGGTGGGGGCCTTCGTCGCGACCATCCGCTACGCCTACGGCACGGAGCGGCAGATTCGCGACTTCGTGCACAACGCGCTCGGCCGCTACGTCAGCCCGGACGTGGCCCGCCTGGTGGCGCGGGACTTGAGCCTGATGCGCCCCGAGCGCCGGCAGATGTCCGTGTACGTCTGTGACATTGAAGGCTTCACGCGGCTGTCGGAGGGCATGCCGCCCGAGCAGCTCGTGGGCCTCTTCAACGCGTACCTCACGGAGATCTCCGCGGTGGTGCGGTCCACGGCGGGGCAGGTGGACAAGTACATCGGCGATTCGGTGATGGCCTTCTGGGGCGCGCCGGTGCGCACGGACCGCCACGCGCACCTGGCCTGTGAGGCGGCGCTGAAGATGCGGGAGGTGCTGACCGAGCGTCAGCCCGCCTGGGAGAAGAAGTACGGCCACCGCCTCAGCTTCCGCGCGGCCGTGGACACCGGGGAGCTGGTGGTGGGCGACCTGGGCAGCGAGCTGAAGTCCAACTACACCGTGCTCGGAGACGCGGTGGGGCTGGCCTCGCGGCTGGAGTCCATCAACAAGGTGTACGGCACCTACGTGCTGGCCGGGGACACCACCGCGCAGCTCGCCAGCGGCAGCTACGTCTTCCGCGTGGTGGACCTGGTGCGCTTCAAGGGCCGCCCCCAGCCGGTGCGCGTGCATGAGCTGGTGGCGCGCCGCGGAGAAATCACCCCCCGCATGCAGGAGCAGCTCGCGCTCCACGAGCAGGCCCTCACCGCCTACCACCAGCGCCGCTTCGCGGAGGCGCACGCCCTCTTCGAGCGCGCCTCGCACGAGTACCAGGACACCGTCGCCGCGCTCTACGCCGGCCGCTGCGCCCGCTTCCTCGTCACGCCGCCGCCCGCGGACTGGGACGGGGTGCACGGCATGGAGGAGGGCGCGCCCACCACCGCCGCGGCGGCATGAGTCACGGCTCGCCGCCGTCCGAGTCCGGCTGGCCGAAGAGCTCCTTCACGGGCGCGTCCTTCGCGATGTGCTCCGCCACCACGCGGCGCATCTTCTCCGCCGTCATCGCCGAGTAGTACACCTCGCCCGGCCAGCCCATGAGCTGGTAGTCCTCGGGGGAGAGCGGGTCTCTCTTGCGGCCGGTGTCCTCGCGGACGACGACGTTCGGCCCCATGTGGCAGAAGCCGTAGCAGCCGCCGCGGTACAGCTCGCAGCGCGGCGCGAGCCCCTGGGCGGAGAGGGTGTCCCGGGCCTCGGCGTGGACGGCGTCCGCGCCGCCCGCCTTGCAGCTGGAGCCCTTGCACACCGACACGCGGTAGCGCTTCACGGCGGCGTCTCCATGAGGCCGCCATCAAGCGTATTGAAGAGGTTCAGCTTCACCACCAGCCCCCTGAAAAAGCGCCGGCCCGCCTACCGCTTCAACGCGGGAGGGCGGGCCGGGAGTCCTGGTGAGGCCGGTACGGCCTCACTGGGAACCTGGATTCACTTGATGAACTTCGTCACCTGGATGGGGCCCTGCTGCGTGACGACCGTCTGGTGGCCCGCATGGGCCCCCGCGGGCAGCGCCTTGCCGTGGCCGTCGTGCTCCGCGTGCGGCAGCTTCAGCTCCACCAGGCCCTCGCCGATGCGCGTGTGCGCTTCCTTGTGGACGTGGTGCGGCTCCTCGGAGCCCTCGCGCTTGTTCCACGGGTCCGACGGGTGCGACACCGGCGCGCCCTTGAGCAGCTTCGGGATGTCGTAGACGAAGTTCTGCCGCGTGTACTCGGGCGGGGTGTGCGTGTAGGTGTCCATGCGGATGGCGTCCTTGGGGCACGCATCCACGCAGAGGCCGCACACGATGCACCGCAGCTCGTCGATGACGAACTGGGTGGGGTACTTCTCGATGACGCGGTCCTCGGAGTCCGAGGCTTCGTCCTCGTACTCACCCGCCTCGATGTAGATGCACTGCGCCGGGCAGATGGTGGCGCACATGTAGCAGGCCACGCAGCGCGGCTTGCCGTCCTCGCGTGGAACCAGCCGGTGCAGGCCGCGGTAGCCCTCGGGGTAGATGGGCTTCTCCTCGGGGTACGCCACCGTCGTCATCAGGCTGGCGCCGGTGCGGTCCACCACCTGGGTGTTGGTGTCGCGCGTCCCGAAGAGGTTGCGGAAGAAGTGCTTCGCGGTGATGCCCAGGCCGCGGAGCAGGTTGGGCACGTAGGTCCGCTCGCGGATGTCCGTGCGAGGGTCCTTGCTTACCTTGTAGGCCATGATGGTTCTCGATTCCCGGATGCTGGGGCCGAAAGGTGCGGCCTAGTGGGTGGACGCCGGGGCCGCGCCGTGGGCGTGCGCCGGCACGTCATGGGCACCATGCCCGCCGTGTCCGTGGTCGTGGCCATGGGCGCCGTGCGCGCTGCCGCCCTCGGGGACCTTCGTCGTCGTGGTCAACACCACCAGGAGGCCAATCTCCGCCAGGCCGAGGATGGCCAGCGCCCGCAGGGACGGATCCCAGAGGACCAGCGCGCCGGTCACGAACACGTTCACCAGGCCGATGGGGAGGAGGATCTTCCAGCCCAGCGACTGAATCTGGTCGTAGCGGAAGCGGGGGAACGTCCAGCGGATGAGCAGCTGCACCCAGATGAGGAACAGCACCTTCAGCCAGAACACCGTGCCCAGGATGGTGCCCAGCAGCCAGCCGTGCTCCTGCATGACGGGCAGGTTGGCCAGCCACTCGTTGCCGAAGGGCAGGTGGTAGCCGCCGAAGAAGAGCGCCGTCGTCACGCCGGCCAGCACCACGACCTCCACGAACTCGGAGATCATGAAGAGGCCGAACTTCATGCCGGAGTACTCGACGAAGTAGCCGATGATTTCGGACTCGCCTTCCGGCAGGTCGAACGGGGCGCGCTTGGTCTCCGCGAAGGACGCGGCGAAGAAGAGCAGGAAGCCCAGCGGCTGGATGAAGATGCCCCACGCGGGCAGCCCCAGGTCGAAGGCGCCGTCGGTGCGCCACAGGTACTGGGCCTGGCCCGTGCCGCCGGTGAGCGCGCTGCCGATGTCACCGATGATGGCGGGGAACTGGACCGAGGAGAACGTCAGGAAGAGGCCCACCAGCGACAGGCCGAGCGCGACCTCGTAGGAGATCATCTGCGAGGTGGCGCGCACGCCGCCCAGCAGCGCGAACTTGTTGTTGGAGGCCCAGCCGGCCAGCGCGGTGCCGTAGACGGCCAGCGAGGCGATGGCGAGCACGTACAGGACGCCGAAGTCCGGCGTGGCCACCACCATGTCCACGTTGCGGCCGAACACCTGCACCGACGGACCGGCGGGCACCACGGCGAACAGGGCGAAGGTGGGCGCGAAGGCCAGGATGGGGCCCAGGTTGAACATGAACCGGTTCGCGGTGGCCGGAATCAGGTCCTCCTTGGTCAGCATCTTCAGCACGTCCGTGAGGATGTGCGGGAGGCCGCCCAGCGAGCGGTTCTTCAGGCCGGGCAGGGCGATGCGCGCGCGGTTGGGGCCCATGCGGTCCTGGATGAACGCGCTCCACTTGCGCTCCGCCATGGTCAGCAGCGTGGCGATGACCATCACGAAGATGAGGACGAGGAAGAGCACGTTGGTCAGCCGGCTCGCGCCAGTGAACCAGTGCTCCTCCACCAGGCCACCCACCAGGTAGGCCGACGCCATGCCACCCGCCATCAGGAAGACGATGGTGAACATGGCGACGAGAATCGTCAGTACGCGGCTCATGACTAGATACCCCTCACCCGAGGCGTGCCGAACTCACGGTACCCCGCGGGGCGACCGTCGGCACCTGCCGGCAGCGGATTGATGCCCGGCTTCTCCCGGTCCACCGGAGACGCCTTCTCCCAGTTGAACTCCGCGAACTCGGCCACCTTGCCAGCCAGCTCGCGCCACACGTCGACGGCGCGCTTCCAGGTGGACTCGCCACCCAGCTCACGCGTCAGCTCCCGGACCCACTCCCAGCCCGGGACGACGTCGCCCTTGGGCGGGTACGCCTTGCGGAAGCGCTGGATGATGCCGTCCTGCTGGACGAACGAGCCCTCGTCCTCCACGGGGACGGAGGCCGGCAGCAGCACCGTGGCCTGCGCGGTGATGGCGGACTCGGTGAAGGCCTGCGCCACGAACACGTCCAGCTGGCCGGCGGCCTCCGCGAAGGCGTCCACGTCGCCCGGCACCTCGGTGCCGATGGCGTAGAGCGCCTTCACCGTGCCCGCCTTCAGCGCGGTGGTGAGCGCGTCGAAGGTCTCCAGCTTGAGGCCCAGCCCCTTCGCGATGAGCTCCAGGCCCTTGCGGTTGGGGTTCTTGTCCGCCGTCATCAGGAAGTGGTCGGCGGGGCCCGAAGCACGGCCGCCCACGTACACGGTGGACACGCCCAGCGTGCCCTTGGCGAAGCTCAGCCCGGCCAGCAGGTCCTCGTTGGAGGCCAGGGGCGAGGCCAGCACCGCCAGCTGCTTGCCGCCCTGCACCGAGCGCAGCGCCTTGGCCGCGGCCTGGACCGCTTCCTTGCGCGTGGTGACGGGCACCGCCTCACCGGCGCGGCCGGCGCGGCGGCCCACCTGCGCCTGCAGCACGCGGCCCAGGTTCAGGTACTTGTAGGTGAGCCGGCCCTCGTCGCACATCCAGCTCTTGTTGATGGCCTCGTTCTCCCGCGGGCGGTAGCGGTACGAGTCCTGCGACATCCAGTCCACGTAGGTGGTGCAGCCGCGCGAGCAGCCGGTGCACACCGACGGGGTGGCGGACAGGAACCACGCGCGCGCCTTGAAGCGGAAGTCACGGCTGAGCAGCGCGCCCACCGGGCACACGTCCACGGTGTTGAGCGAGTAGTTGCTGTCCAGCTCGCTGCCCGGGAACACGTCGATGCGCTCGTGGCTGCCGCGGCCGAACACGCCCAGCTGCGGCTCCTTGGCCACTTCATTCATCACGCGCACGCAGCGGGTGCACATGATGCAGCGCTCCTGGTCCAGCACGACGCGGGGCCCCAGCACCTTGCGCTTGTTCTTGAGGGCCTTGGTGCCCTCCAGGCGCGAGGGCCGGTAGTCGTACTTCATGTAGTAGTCCTGCAGCTTGCACTCACCGGCCTGGTCGCAGATGGAGCAGTCGACCGGGTGGTTGAGCAGCAGGAACTCCATCACCGCGCGCTGCTGCTCCTTCACCTTCGGCGTGGTCGTCTTGACGGCCTGGCCTTCGGCCATGGGCGTCTGGCACGCGGGCACCAGCTTGGGCGCGTTGGACGCCTCAATGAGGCAGATGCGGCAGTTGGCCGCGATGGAGAGGCGCGGGTGGTAGCAGTAGTAGGGGATGTCCGAACCGACCGCCTTGGCCGCCTCGATCATGTTCGTCCCCGGCTTCACCACGACTTCCTTGCCGTCGATGGTGGCGGTGATGAACCCCGGGTTCTTCGGCGCCGCCCAAGCCGGCGCCGAAGAACCCGGGGATCATCACCGCCACCATAGACGGCCAGGAAGTCGTGGTGAAGCCG
>NZ_JABXEP010000238.1:0-8389 GCF_013372605.1 Myxococcus sp. AM009 | reverse complement strand
CCTCATGTTCACCAGCGGCAGCGGCCAGCCCACGTGCGGATGGACGGCGGGTAGGACGATGTCGTGGAAGCCTGTGTAGTCCGGCCCGGAGGTGTTGACCTCGAGCACAATCTTCTTCGCGCGGGCGGCGAAACATTCCACCCCAGGCAAATCCACCGAGCCAGCGGGCCCTCCCCGCATGGTTGCCTGGCGGCCCTGACGGTCCGTGGATAGTCATGCCCACATGAAAGCCTACGAGCTGCAACAGCCAGGGAGCGCCGACGCGTGGGGACAGGTGGAGCGGCCGGCCCCCACGCCGGGCCCCGGCCAGGTGCTGGTCCGGATTCGCGCGGTGTCCCTCAACTACCGGGACCTCTACATCGCCCTGGGCCGCTATCCGGGAACGCGCCCTTCCTCCCTCATCCCCGTGTCGGACGGCGCGGGAGAGGTCGTGGCCGTGGGCCCCGGCGTCACCCGCGTGACGCCGGGTGACCGCGTGGCCCCCACCTTCTTCCAGACGTGGACGGACGGCCCGCCCTCACCAGAGAAGACGCAGCACGCCCTGGGTGGCAGCGTGGATGGCGTGCTGGCGGAGTACGTCGTCGTGGACGCCGAAGGGCTCGTCCTGCTCCCGGAGCACCTGTCCTTCGAGGAAGGCGCCACCCTCCCGTGCGCCGCCGTCACCGCCTGGAACGCCCTGGTCGCCGAGGGCAGGCTCCAGCCGGGCCAGACGGTGCTGGCGCAGGGCACCGGCGGCGTGTCCATCTTCGCGCTCCAGTTGGCCAAGGCGCTGGGGGCGCGCGTCCTCATCACCTCCAGCCAGGACGCGAAGCTGGAGCACGCCCGGACCCTGGGTGCGGATGGCACCATCAACTACAAGAAGCACCCGGACTGGGACGCGCAGGCGCTGGCGCTCACGGGCGGCCAGGGGGTGGACCACGTCCTGGAGGTGGCCGGCGAGCAGACCTTCCCCCGCTCCGTCCGGGCCACGAAGCCCGGGGGCCACATCTCCCTCATCGGCATGCTCAGCGGCGGCTTCGCCAGGCCGGACCCCGCCCTGGTGGAGCCCAAGAAGCTCGACGTCCAGCGGACTTACGTGGGCAGCCGCGCCATGTTCGAGGACCTGAACCGGCTCATCACCCAGCACCACCTCAAGCCCGTCATCGACCGGAGCTTCCCCTTCGAGCAGGCGCGCGAGGCGCTGCGATACATGGAGTCCGGCGCCCACTTCGGGAAGATTGTCATCGCCGTCTGAGCGGCCGGGCAGCGACCAAGGCGACCAGCCCTGGCTCCCCCCTCTGCCCCCTCGGCGGGCGCGCCCTAGCGAGGGAGGGAGCCACAGGCAAGCAGAAAGGAAGGCTGGAGATTCTCTCCACTTAGGGTAGTCACGGGCGCGTTATCGCCTGCCCCCAGGGGACTTGGAGAGACGGATGCTCGAGAAGCTGATGCCGAAGTCGGACGAGTTCTTCGACGACTTCGATGCGCAATGTGCCGTCACCGTCGAAGGCGCGAAGATGCTCTACGCGCTGCTCAGTGACTACCGCGACGTCGCCACGCGGGTCCAGGCGCTCAAGGACGTGGAGCACCGTGGGGACGAGGTCACCCACACCGCCTTCAACCGTCTCCACCAGCAGTTCATCACCCCGTTCGACCGGGGGCAGATTCACTCCCTGCTCTCCCGCATCGACGACGTGTTGGACTTGACCAACGCCGCCGCCGCCCGCCTGCACTACTACGAAATCCCGTCCAGCCTGCCGGACGCCACGGAGCTGGCGCGCCTGCTGGTCCTGTCCACGCAGAAGGTGCAGGAAGTGGTGGCCGCGCTGCGGCTCATCAAGAAGCCGGAGCAGATTCTGGCCGGGTGCAAGGAAATCAAGCGCCTGGAGACGCAGGCGGATGAAGCCCTGCGCGCGGGTGTCGGCCGGCTCTTCAAGAGCGGGGCGGACACGCTGCTCATCATCAAGTGGAAGGAGATTTACGACTTCATCGAGACCGCCACCGACAAGTGCCAGTCGGTGGCCAACGTCATCGAAGGCGTGGTGCTGGAGCACAGCTAAATGCTACTCGCCGCCGTCATCCTCATCGTCGCGGTCGCACTCATCTTCGACTTCATCAATGGATTCCACGACGCGGCGAACTCCATCGCCACCGTGGTCTCCACCCGAGTGCTGTCCCCCAACCTGGCCGTGGCCTGGGCCGCCTTCTTCAACTTCGTGGCGGCCTTTGGCGGGGGCGTCCATGTGGCCAACACCATGGGCAAGGGCATCATCAACTTCGAGATGCTCCGGGCGCAGGGCCCCAGCGCGGTGCTCGCAGTCATCTTCTCCGCCCTCATGGGCGCCATCGTCTGGAACCTGCTGACGTGGTGGTGGGGCCTGCCCTCCTCGTCGTCCCACGCGCTGGCCGGAGGCATGATTGGCGCCACGCTGCCGGTGCTCGGCTTCGCGGGCCTGGTGGGCTCGGGCATCGCGAAGATCGCCGCCTTCATCGTGCTGTCGCCGCTCATCGGCATGACGCTGGGCATTGGACTGATGGTGCTCAGCACCTGGACGGTGCACCGCCAGACACCGTTGAAGGTGGACTCGTGGTTCCGCCGGCTGCAGCTCGTGTCGTCCGCCATCTTCTCCTACAGCCACGGCACCAATGACGCGCAGAAGGTGATGGGCATCATCGCGGTGGTGCTCTTCGGCACCATCTGGAAGGACCGGCCGTTCCACATCGACTGGTGGATGATCATCTCCTGCCACGCGGCCATCGCCCTGGGGACCTTCTTCGGCGGGTGGCGCATCATCCGCACCATGGGCCACAGCCTCACCAAGCTGGCGCCCATTGGCGGCTTCGCGGCGGAGACGGGCGGCGGCGTCACCATCATCGCGCTCGCCCAGCTCGGCATCCCCGTGTCCACCACGCACACCATCACCGGCGCCATCGTCGGCGTGGGCGCCACCCGCGGCTGGCGCGCGGTGAAGTGGGGCGTCGCCGGCCGCATCATCTGGGCCTGGGTGTTCACCATCCCGGCCGCGGCGCTGACGGCGGTGCTTGTCTACGGCCTCACCCAACTGGTCGTGCGACTGGCGAGCTGAACGCCCGGGAAGGCTCGCGGTGACCTTCGCGAGCCCTTCCCTGTCATGCGGGGACCTGCCGGGTCCCCTGCTTGACTTGCCGCGGCAAGTTCGGCCAGCCTTCCCTTCATGAACGGCGTCAACCGCCAGCATGTGCAGCGCGAGGGAACGACGCTCCTCGCCCGCGCGTGTGTCCTGACGACCGTGCTGACCACCACGACGACCACGACGACGACTCCCCGCCGGGCGCGGGTGGTCTAGCCACGGAAGCCACCTTGGTTTCCAGCTCGGCCCCGCGCTCTCCGGCGCGGGGCTTTTTTGTTTTCACATGCCGCAGGAGCCCCGACATGCAGCCCTCCCCGCAGACGACGCCGTCCCGCCTCGCCGCCTTCCACGCAGAGGTGCGCTCATGAGGGTGATGAAGTTCGGGGGAACGAGCGTGGGCACCGCCGAGCGGATGCGCGGCGTGGCGGACCTGGCCGCGGCGGCGCGCAAGGAGACGCGGGTGATGGTGGTCGCCTCGGCCGTGACCGGCATCACCAACCTCCTGGTGGACGCGGCCCGCGCAGCCCAGGGAGGCCAGCCGGTGGAGTCGCTTCACGGCCGCTTCGAGGACGTCCACCGCGGCATCCTCCGCGAGCTGGCGGCGGAGCTGGGGGAGCCGCGGCTGCGCTCGCTGGAAGAGGGACTCTCCACGCTGGCCTCGGAGCTGCGCGGGCTGCTGCAGGGCGTGGGGCTCCTGCGGGAATGTTCGCCCTCCGTGCTCGCGCACCTGTCCGGCCTGGGCGAGCGCGCCTCGTGCCTGATTCTGGGCGCGCTGCTGCACGCACGCGGACTGGAGCCGCACGCGGTGGAGCCACGGGACGTCATCCTCTGCGCCGGGGACCCGCTCCAGGCCACGCCGCTCCAGGAGGAGAGCCGGGCGCGCTTCACGCCGCTGCGCGAGGCCAGCGGCCCCGGGCTGATGCTGATGCCGGGCTTCTTCGGCGGTGACGCCCGGGGCAAGACGATGTGCCTGGGCCGAGGTGGCTCGGACTATTCGGCGGCGCTGGCGGCGGCGGCGCTGGACGCGGAGCTGCTGGAGATATGGACGGACGTGGACGGCATCTTCAGCGCCGACCCGCGCCTGGTGCCGGAGGCCTTCCCGCTGCCCGAGGTGAGCTTCGAGGAGGCCATGGAGCTGGCGTACTTCGGCGCCAAGGTGCTCCACCCCAAGACGATTGCGCCCGCGCGCGAGCGCGGCATCCCCGTGCGCGTCTGCAACAGCTTCCGCCCCGACCACCCGGGCACCCGCGTCACCGACGACGCCGCCCCTCCCGAGCACCCGGTGCGCGGCCTGTCCTTCCTGCCCGGCATCGCCCTGGTGAACCTGGCGGGCGCGGGGCTCAAGGGCGTCCCGGGCACCGCCGCCCGCGTCTTCGAGTCCATGGCCCACGCCAGCATCTCCGTGGTGCTCATCACCCAGGGCTCCAGTGAGTGCTCCATCAGCTTCTGCGTCCAGCAGTCGGACGCGGAGCGCGCCGTGCAGGCCCTGGAAGCGGCGTTTGAAATGGAGCGCGCGGCGGGCAAGGTGGACACCATCGAGCAGCAGCGCGGGCTCGCCGTGCTCAGCATCGTCGGGGATGGCATGCGCCACCGCGTGGGCGTGGCGGGCACCTTCTTCAGCGCGCTGGCGGACGTGGGCTGCAGCATCGCCGCCATCGCGCAGGGTTCCAGCGAGCGCAGCATCTCCGCCGTCATCGCGGAGGCGGACGGCCCCCGCGCCCTGGCCCACGTCCACGGGCGGTGCTTCGGCACCACGGAGGTCGTGGAGCTGCTGCTGGCCGGCGTGGGCAGCGTGGGCGGCGAGCTGCTCAGGCAGGTCCACCAGCAGGCGCCCAAGCTGCGCGCCCACGGCGTGGACCTGCGCGTCTGCGTCATCGCCAACAGCAAGCGCGTCGTGACGGCGAGCGAGGGCCTTCCCCTGGAGGACTGGAAGCAGCGGCTGTCGGCCGCCAGCGACGGCGCGCCCCTGGACACCTTCCGCGACTGGGCCCGCGCGAAGCGGCCGGGCCGGCCCGTCTTCGTGGACTGCACCAGCAGCGAGGACATCGCGCTGGCCTACCCGTCGCTGATGGAGGCGGGGCTCCACGTCGTCACCGCCAACAAGAAGGCCAACGCCGGCCAGTGGAGTCACTATCGCAAGCTGCGCGAGACGGCCTCCCGCCACCAGCGCCGCTTCCTCTACGAGACGAACGTGGGCGCGGCGCTGCCCGTCATCGACACGCTGAAGAACATGCTGCGCACGGGAGACCAGGTGCTGCGCGTGGAGGGCATCCTCTCCGGCTCGCTGTCGTTCATCCTGGGCCTGACGGAAGAAGGCGTCCCCCTGTCACAGGCGGTGGGCACCGCCATGGAGAAGCGCTTCACCGAGCCCGACCCGCGCGACGACCTCCACGGCACCGACGTGGCGCGCAAGGTGCTCATCCTCGCCCGCGAGCTGGGCCGCGACGTGGAGCTGGAGCAGGTGACGCTGGACTCCCTGCTGCCGTCGGACTTCGACGCCACCGGGCCGCTGGAGGACTTCCTCGCCCGGCTCCCCCAGGTGGACGCCGCCTTCCAGCGCCGCGTGGAGGCCCTCCGACAGGAGGGCAAGGTGCTCCGCTACATGGGCAGCGTCACGGAGGACGGCTGCTTCGTCGGGCTCGTGCCGGTGCCCCTCTCACACCCGCTGGCGGCGGTGAAGGGCGGAGAGAACGCGCTCAGCTTCACCTCGGAACGCTACAGCCCCACACCGCTGGTGATTCGCGGCTACGGCGCGGGCGCCGCGGTGACGGCGGCGGGCGTGCTGGCGGACGTGCTCCGCCTGGTCGACGGGCCGCTCCCCTGAGTTGACGTCCGGTCCGACAGGTCCGCGGCCAATGTGCGTTTGAAGTTGGCCGCGGACTTGTCGACAATGCCCCGCCTGCCCTCGAATGCGCGAGCGGCATGGGGGAGAGAACCGAATGGACGTGACTCGCAAGCCGACCCGAGGCCTCACCCGCAAGGTGCTGGCGCTCGCATTCACCCTGGCGCTCACAACTGCGTGTCCCGGCGATGACGACGGTGATGATGACGACAGCTATACGGGCGACCCCATCACCCTGAGCGGCACGGTGACGTATGACTTCGTCCCGGCCGTCTATTCGCCCTCCACGCGGCGGGGAGGCCTGGACTTCGCCCAGTCTTCCGCGCGGCCCGTGCGCAACGCCGTGGTCCAGGTGAGACAGGGCACGCGCGTGCTCGTCGAGGGAACGACGGACGAGCAGGGGCGCTACTCGTTCACGTACACCCCTTCCAGCAGCAGCGGGCTGAGCCTGGTCGCGCTCGCCAAGACGACCACGCCGGAAATCCAGATTGAGGACAACACCGACAACAACGCCATCTGGGCGGTGGGTGACGCCATCACCACCACGGTGACGACGAAGGACCTGCACGCGGCCCACGGCTGGGCGGGCACCACCTACACGGCCAGCCGGCGCACCGCGGCGCCCTTCGCCATCCTCGACAGCATGTACACCGCGTCGCGGGCCTTCATGGACGTGCGCCCGGTCAACTTCCCGCTGCTGAAGGTGAACTGGAGCCCGAACAACATGCCCCAGTCGGGCAGCAAGCCGCAGGGCCGCATCGGCACGTCGCACTTCTCCCCCACGGAGAACGAAATCTACGTGCTGGGCCGGGAAGGCATGGACACCGACGAGTTCGACGCCCACGTCATCGTCCACGAGTGGGGGCACTACTTCGAGGCCAACCTGTCCCGCGCGGACAGCCCGGGCGGGCCGCACTCCAGCGGTGACATCCTGGACCCGCGCCTCGCCTTCGGCGAGGGCTACGGCAACGCGCTCGCCAGCATCCTGCTCCCGGAGCCCATCTACGTCGACACGCTGTGGAGCGGCTCGACGCTGGCCGCCTTCGGCTTCGACGCGGAGAGCGAGCCGCCCACCACCGACGACCCGCGCAAGGGCGCCTTCTCCGAGATGAGCGTCTACCGCCTGCTCTATGACTTGTACGACTCCGGCGTGAACGAGCCATACGACCTGGTGTCGTACGACCTGGGCATCCTCTACGACGTGCTCGTCGGCCCGCAGAAGGCGACGCCCGCGCTGACCACCATCGGCTCGTTCATCAACGGCCTCAAGGCCCAGTCCGGCGTCAGCACCGCGGACGTGGACCTGATGCTGGCCTATTACAACATCGGGTCCATCTCCTCCGACTTCGGGGACGGGGACACCCCGCTGCGCGCCATCTACACCGACGTGCCGGGCATCCCGTACACCACCGAGGTGCCGCTGGTGGGCGGGCTCGACTACAACAAGCGCGAGCAGAACCAGTACTACGTCTTCACCGGCACGGGCCGGAACATGACCCTCAGCGTGACCCACGCGACGCAGGACGTGGGCATTGAAGTCTTCGGGCAGGGCGGGAGCCTGGCGGACGCCGACATCGGCTACACCGGCACGGAGACCGTCAGCATCCCGACCCAGGCGGACGCGCGGTACGTCGTCGTCGTGTTCGGCTTCAAGGAGGCGGTCGGCAACTACAGTCCCTTCCCCACCCTCTCCATCACCAGCCAGTGACTTCTGGAGCGCATATGAACTTCAAGGCAATCGCAGCCCTGTCCAGTCTCCTCGCGCTCACGGCGCAGGTGGCCTGCACCTCCCCGTCAAAGTCGAACCCCACCCCTGGCGCCAGCTCGGACACCACGAAGGCCGGCGCGCCGGTGAAGGTGGACGCGAAGCTGGGTGAAGACCAGGCCCGCGTCTCCCTGCGCTTCGACGCGCCGGCGACCGACGTCCAGGTCAGCCTCTCCGGCGTGGACGGCCTGGAAGTGAAGAGCGCCGCCACCCCGGTGTCGGGTGGCAACTTCACCCAGGACGCCCTGTCCGAGTTCGACGTGAGCTTCACGCCGGGTGAAGGGCAGTCTCACCTCGTCGTCACCGTCACGGGTGAGTTCCGGGGCGCGCACCTGTCCAGGGTGTTCAGCTTCGCGGTGGGCACGCCCACGGCGGCGCAGCAGAAGACCGAGGGCACGACGGTGACGGGCGACGACGGACAGCCCATCAAGGTCATGCCCTCGTCCAACGCCGAGTAGTCCCGCTGGCACGGCCGGGGCCCGGGAGACCGGGCCCGGCTGAAGCAGGCCCCTGAAAAAACACAGCGGGGAGCGCGCCCCCCGACGCACTCCCCGCCGCGTGAGCCACTCAGACGAGAGCTCCAGAAAAAAAACATTGGGAGCACGCCCCCTCGACGTGCTCCCAATGACTGCGCGGCCCGACTCCGGCGCGCCCTCCCCCTCTGGAAGCAACAGCCCCCCCGGGCTTGCTTCCTCC
>NZ_JABXEP010000237.1:0-8462 GCF_013372605.1 Myxococcus sp. AM009 | reverse complement strand
GGAGGGGGGTACCTCCGGTGGGTTTCAGCGTACCCCAGGGGCCTGCCGGGTACCCGTCTTTGACGCACGGAGCCTCGCGGATGCGCCGCGCTCCGGTGCGTCGTGCCGATGGGCTGCCGCGTGTGATGGGGCTCTCTTGTCTGGAATTGTTTTTTCTTCGAGCCAGGTTGCCGCGTCCCTTTCGTATGGCAATGCGAGCCTGCGATTCCTTGTGGGCGCGGGCCGGTACGTGTCTCCCAGCGGCGGGAGACGTCAGAGGAGAACCACGATGAAGCTGAAGACGCTGGTGGGTGCTGTGGTGATGGTGGTGATGATGACGGGCTGCGGGCCAATGGAGGAGGCTCCCGTCGATGAGGGCGCGCAGCTGTCCACGCTCTCGACGGAGGAGCTGGAGAAGCTCCAGTCTTCGATTCCAGTGCCGGACGCGCAGATGCTGCAGGCCCTGCAGACGGCGTGCGGTACCACGCCCGAAGGTGCCTGTGTCGCCGCCGGGTACGGCGCGTGTACGGGGTGGTCTGCTGTCGTGGATTGCGGTGCCATCTCGGCGTGCGATCCGGATGACATCGCGTGCAAGCAGCGCATCTGCAATCCCGAGCGTCCGAGCGACTGTGAGTGGTACACGACGGGGACGCAGTACCAGGCCCGCAACCAGTACCGCGTCTGCTCCAACCCGGTGGGCGACACGTGCACCGAGTACATCCGGACCAGCCGCAGGGTTTGCGGCTGCGGCGGCAACGGCATTCCGTTCTAATCGCTGACAGGCCTGACAGCACACGGCCCGGCCCCTCATGAGAGGAGCCGGGCCGCGGTCGGTTCAGGTCTGTCGCGGGCCTCAGTGGGACGCGGCGGGCGTGGGCACCGCTTCGTCCTCACCGGTGGACCGCTTCGCATCGCCGCGGAGCTTCTGCATCAGCACGTAGAGCCCGGGGATGAACACGAAGTTCACCACCGTGGACACCAGCATGCCGCCGAACACCGCCGTCCCCAGCGAGTTGCGGGACGCCGCGCCGGCGCCGGAGGCCGTCATCAGCGGCACCACGCCCAGGAGGAAGGCGAAGGACGTCATCAGGATGGGACGCAGGCGGACCTCCGCCGCCTCCACCACCGCGTCGGTGGCGCTCTTCCCTCTCTCCCGGAGCTGCTCGGCGAACTCGACGATGAGGATGGCGTTCTTGCTGGCCAGGCCCACCAGCATCACCAGTCCCACCTGGCAGAACACGTCGTTGGCGAACCCGCGCGCCAGCTGCAACCCCAGCGCGCCCATGATGGCCAGGGGCACGGAGAAGATGATGACCAGCGGCAGGCTGAAGCTCTCGTACTGCGCCGCGAGCACCAGGAAGACGAAGAGCAGGCCCAGCGCGAAGATGATGGCCGTCTGCCCACCGCTCTCCTTCTGCTCCAGGCTGATGCCCGTCCACTCCGCGCTCATGCCCTGGGGCAGGTGCTGCGCGGCCAGCGCCTCCATGGCTTCAATCGCCTGGCCGGAGGACACGCCCGGCGACGGCTGCCCGTTGACCTCCGCCGCGCGGAACAGGTTGTAGTGGCGGATGACCTGGGCGGACACGGTGGGCTCCACCTTCACCAGCGACTCCAGCGGAATCATGTCCCCGGTGTCGCTGCGCACGTAGAAGGCGCCGATGTCCGACGGGCTGTCGCGGAACTGCTGCTCCGCCTGCACGTACACGCGGTACGTGCGGTTGGCGTAGTTGAAGTCGTTGACGTACTGGCTGCCCATGTAGACTTGCATGGTGCCGAACACCTGCTCAATCGGCACGCCGAGCGCCTTCGCCTTCTGCCGGTCCACCTCCACGTCGAGCAGCGGCGTGTCCGCGTTGAAGGAGGTGAAGACCCCGCGCAGCCGCGCGTCCTCGTTGCCCTTGGCCACCAGCAGCTGCGTGGCCGCGGCCAGGTCATCCAGCGACTTGGTGCCGTCGATGTCCTCGACGATGTACTGGAAGCCGCCCACGCTGCCGACGCCGCGGATGGCGGGGGGCTGGAAGGGCAGCACGCGCGCCCCTCCGATGCGGCTCAGTGGGGCCCGCAGCCGCTCCACCAGCGCGGACACCGACTGCTCCTTGCCCGCGCGCTCCTCCCAGGGGGCCAGCGCCGAGAAGATGGTGGCCATGTTGGGGCCGCTGCCCTGCATGGAGAAGCCGCCGATGGCGAACATGGCGCGCACCTCGGGCTGCGCCTGCAGAATCGCCTCCGCTTCGGCCAGCACCTTCTCCGTCTGGGCGAGCGACATGCCCTCGGGGCCCTGGATGGAGATGATGACGTAGCCCTGGTCCTCGTCGGGGATGAAGCCCGTGGGCGCGACGCGGAACAGCAGCACCGTGCCTCCGATGCACACCAGGAAGGCGAGCAGAATGAGGGCCGGATACTTCAGCAGCTTGCGCAGGCCCCGGCCGTAGAGGGCCTTCGTCCCGTCCAGCACCTTGTCCACCCAGCGGAAGAAGACCCACTTCTCGCCCACGTGGTGCTTCATCATCCGCGCGCTGAGCGCGGGGGTGAGCGTGAGGGCGCAGAAGGCGGAGAGGACCATGGAGGCGGCGATGGTCAGCGCGAACTGACGGTAGATGGCGCCCGTGGTGCCCGGGAAGAGCGCCACGGGGACGAACACCGCCACCAGCACGATGGAGATGGCGATGACGGCGCCGGCCACCTCCTTCATGCCCTCGCGCGCGGCCTGCATGGGAGACAGGCGCCGCTCCACCATCAACCGCTCGATGTTCTCGATGACGACGATGGCGTCGTCCACCACCAGGCCCGTGGCCAGCGTGAGGCCGAAGAGGGTGAGGGTGTTGATGGAGAAGCCCATCAGGTAGACGAAGGCGAAGGTGCCAATCAGCGAGACGGGGAGGGTGAAGGCGGTGATGAGCACGCTGCGCCAGCCGTGCAGGAAGAGGAAGATGACGAGGATGACGAGGACGATGGCCTCCGCCAGCGTCTTGACGACCTCGTTGATGGAGGCGCGGACGGCCAGGGTGGTGTCGGTGCCCGTCTGGAACTGCATGCCCGGCGGGAACTGCTTCGACAGGCGCTCGAGCTCCGCGTACACGCCGTCGCGCACGTCCAGCGCGTTGGCGGTGGGCAACTGGAAGATGCCCAGGCCCACGCCCGTCTTGCCGTTGAAGCGCAGGACGGTGCCGTAGTTCTCCGCGCCCAGCTCCACGCGGCCCACGTCCTTCACCCGGACGCTGGTGCCGTCCGTGGCCCGCATCAGGACGATGTCGCCGAACTCCTCCGGCTCCACCAGCCGGCCGCGGGCCCGCACCGCTATCTGATAGGGCTGGTCTTCGGTGGACGGAGGCTGGCCGACTTGGCCCGCGGCCACCTGGAGGTTCTGCTCCTGGAGCGCGCGCGTCACGTCCTGGGGCGTCAGCTTGCGGCGCGCCAGCTCCGTGGGGTCCAGCCACAGGCGCATGGAGAACTTGCGCTCGCCGAAGATGCGCACGTCACCCACGCCGGGCACGCGCTTGATGGCGTCCTTCAGGCTCACGTCGGCGTAGTTGCTGAGGAACTTGGCGTCGTAGCGGTTGTCCGGACTGAACAGGCCCACCGTCAGGAGCATCTGGCTGGAGGCCTTGTTGACGACGATGCCCGTCTGGTTCACCTGCGAGGGCAGGCGCGCCGAGGCGCGGCTGACGCGGTTCTGCACGTCCACGGCGGCCACCTCGATGTCGCGCGCGGCATCGAAGGTGATGGTGACCTGGCTGGTGCCGTCGTTGCCGCTGGTGGAGGTGATGTAGCGCATGCCCTCCACGCCGTTGAGCTCCTGCTCCAGCGGGATGGTGACGGCGCTCTCCACCACCTCGGCGCTCGCGCCCACGTAGGTGCTCGTCACGGTGACTTGTGGCGGCGCCAGGTCCGGGTACTGGGAGATGGGCAGCGTGGGGATGGCAATCAAGCCCACCAGCGTCAGCAGGATGGAGCAGACGATGGCGAAGACGGGCCTACGGATGAAGAAGTCGACGAACATGGTGCTGTATCCGGCCCTTCGTTCAGCGGCTCCCGCCGACAGTGCCGCCACCCGTGCCAGAGGCCCGGGGCGGGCCGCTGCCAGTGGGAGCGTTGGCCTGCTTGGGTTTCACCGCCATGCCATCCCGCAGCGCCTGCAGCGAGGACACGGCGACCTGGTCGCCCGACTGGAGCCCGCGCTCCACCACGTAGGCCATCTCGCCCAGCGCGCCGAGCGTGATGGGGCGGCGCTCCACCACCGTCTTCCCGTCCTTCGCCAGGACCACCAGCGCGAAGGGCTGGCCGCTCTGCCGCACGACGGCGAGCGCGGGAATCTGCAGCGCATCCCGGGCCGAGTACACGAGCCGCGCGCGCACCAGCTCGCTGGGCCGCAGGCCCACGGTGTTGCGGAAGGCGGCCTTCACCTCCACCAGCTGGGTGCGCGGGTCCGCCTGGGGCGCGATGTAGAAGACGTTGCTGGTGAGCAGCACCTTGCCCGTCCCGTCGAGGATTTCGAGCGCGGTGTCGGGCTTCATGGACCGGGCGCGCGTCGACGGCACCGACACGCTCACCTCGAGCACGTCCGCCTGCGCCACGCTGGTGAGCGGCGTCGTCATGCCCACGTAGTCACCCAGCCGCACCAGCACGTCGCCCATCGTTCCGGCGAAGGGCGCGCGCACCAGGTGGTACTGGAGCTGCACCTGGCGCTGCGTCACCTGCGCGGCGGACGAACGCGCCGCGGCCTGGGCGGCCTCCACCTGCGCGCGGCCCTGCTCCAGCTCCTGCGCGCTCGCGAGCCCTTCCTTGTAGAGCGCCTCGGTGCGCTCCAGCGTGCGGCGCGCCAGCTCCAGGCTCACCTGGGTGGAGCTGAGCTGCGCCTGCGCGCTGTCGAGCGCGGCGGTGCCCTCGCGCGAGTCCACCTCGATGAGCGCCGCGCCGGCCTCCACCTTCTCACCGGGGCGCACGTGAATCTTGCGCACGTAGCCCGCGACCTGGGGCAGCACGCTGACGCTCTGCCGCGACATCAGCGAGCCCAGGTACTCCCCCGTCTCGCGCACCTCGCGCGGGGTGAGTGTCAGGACCTCCACCTCGCGGGGCGGCGGGGCCGGCGGGGCGGCCTTCTGTCCCGAACAGCCCGCCACCACCGCCAGCAGGGTGACACCCCACATCGCCTTCATCTGGTTCACCAGTCGCACCGCGCCTCCGTCAGGAATGCGTCCAGGCGCGCCTGGACGAGCTCGAATTCACGCAGCACCAGGGTCAGCTCCGCCTGGCGCAGGGCCGCTCCGCTCTGCACCAGCTCCAGGCTGCTGCCGCGGCCCACTTCAAAAGAACGGCGGGTGAGGCGGTCGGTCCGGTCCGCGAGGTCGCGGGACGCCACCGCCGTCGACACCAGGGCCTCGGCTACCTCCACGGCGCGCCGGGCCTGGGCCACCTCAATCGACACGTCGCGGCGGGTGCTCTCCAGCGCCTGCGCCGCCTGGCGCTCCAGGCCCTCGCGCTCGCGAATCAAGCCGCCGCGCAGGCCGCCTTCCCAGATGGGGACGGAGAGCACCGCGGACACGCTCCAGATGGCCACGCGGCCGAAGCCGGGGTCCGTGGTGAGGCCAATGGCGGTGCTCGACAGGCCCAGCGTGGGCAGGTAGCCGGCGGTGGCCTGCTGGCGGCTGTCGCGCGCGGACTCCAGCTGCGCGCGCGAGGCCACGAGGTCCGTCCGCGCGTTCATGTCCTTCAAGGGCGCGCAGGCCCGCTGCGTCTCGTTCACCAGTCCCTGGAGGTTGAAGTCCCGGCTGACGCCCATGGCGTCGCCAAAGCCCACCGCCAGACCCAGGGCCTCACGGCTGCGCCGCAGCTGCTCGTCTCCCGCGACGAGGGCGCCGCGCGCCACCGCCACGTCCTGCTCCACGCGCACCACGTCCAGCTGGTTGCCCGCGCCCAGCTCATAGGTGCGCTGCGCGAGCGCGAAGCGCTCCAGGGCCTGCCGCAGGCCCACGCGGTTGATCTCCGCCGCCCGCTCCGCCGCCACCGTGGACACCAGCACCTGGGCCAGCCTCCGCGTGAGCAGCCGCCGCGTCTCCCCGAGCGTCGCCGCCGCGCTCTCCTCGGCGGCCACGGCCGAGGCGCGTCCGCGCCAGGCGCTGACGTCCACCAGGGATTGCGTCACGTTCGCCGTGGCGGTGACCAGCGGCGTGGAGGGACCGCCGCTGTCGCCGCCGCCAATGCCCACCAGCGGCGTACCGCCCGCGCCCACGGGGAGGTCGGGGTTGAGGAGGTCCACACCGACACTGGACGACAGACGCGCATTGGGTAGCAGTGCGGCCAGGGCCTGACGGGCGCGGCCCGCGGCGCGCTCCACGCCGGCTTCGGCGCTGCGGAGGTCGGTGGAGCGCGCCCGGACGAGCGCGAGCGCCTCGTCCCAGGTCGTTACCTGCCGCTGCGCGGGGGCAACGGGGGTGAGCATCGCGTCCTCCACCTTCGGCTGGAAGGGGACGGGCGCGGGAATGGACGATGACGGCTCGGTCAGCGTCGACGCCGCGACGAGCGCCAGGAGAATGACGGAAGGGGAGGCCATACCAGGAGGAGGAAATGAGGGAACTGCGTGTGGGCTGAAAACTTCCCCCCGTTGTGACCAAACGCGTCGCGTCGATGTAATTGACAATGGTTGTAGTCTGCAACCATCTTTGGGGGAGATGACTGTCCCGGAGCAAATGGCCTCGCTGCGGCGCGCCATCCGCCGCCTCCTCACCGAGCGGCTGGGCGAGCAGACCAGCAGGCCCTTCATGCAGTTGCTGGCGCTGAAATCCATCGCCGACGGTGTGCGCAGCCAGTCCGCCATCGCGGAGCGGCTGCTCGTGGACGCACCCGCGGTGAGCCGGCTCGTCGCGCGCCTGGAGGAGGACGGCCTGGTGAAGCGAAGCACCGCGGAGGATCGCCGGTGCGCGCGCCTGGAGCTGTCCCCGGCCGGCCATGCCGAGCTGAACCTGCTGAGCGACGCGCTCCTGTGGACGGACGAGGAGCTGCTCCGCTACCTCACGAAGCCGGAGATGGCGGAGCTCAAGCGCCTCATGGACAAGCTCCTGACGGGCCTCATCCAGGCCCGGGGGCCGGTGCCGCTCGAGGGCGGCTGCGGCTCGTCCGACGCCTGAGGTGGAAATGACGAAGGGCCCGGCCCTGGAGGTCCTCCAGGATGCCGAGCCCTTCAAGGTGCCCGTATCGGGCGGGTGCGTCAGGCCTGCGCGGGCTTGGACTCCGCGTCGGCCGGAGCGCTCTCGGGCGCCTGCTGCTCGGTGTCGGCCGGGGCCTCCGTCTTGGGGGTGGCCTGGGTCTCGCTCTCGGCGCGCACGCGCGAGGTCTCCTCGGTGCGCTGGTCGCTGGCGGCGACCTCCTCGGGCGTCAGCTCCGTGCGGTCGGCGAGCATGCCCGTCTTCTTCTCCAGGTCCTTGATGGCCCGGCGAATCAGGTCGCGCTCCAGGAGCGTGCGGTTGAGGCGCTTCTCCAGGGCCTTGTACTTGTCACGGCTCAGGTCCAGGTCGTGCTTGGTGGCGGCATAGACGCGCTGCTGCGTCTCGTTGCGGCCCTTCACCCGGCGCAGCTCCTTCTCCAGCTCCACCGCGCGGTTGCGGTCCTTGTTCGCCGCCTGCTCCAGCCGCTCCATCTTCTCGCGGTCGGCGTCATTCAGCTCGCGGTAGCGGCGCTGGCCACGCTCCTGCGCCGCCGGCTCCGTCGCCGAGGGCACCACCGGCACCACCGCGGCGATGACGGCCTCGCCCTCCTGGGCGGGGGCGGCGACCTGCGCGGCGGGCGCGGGCGCGGCGATGGGCGCTGCGGGCGCGGGCTGCGGGCGGCGGCCCTTGGCCTCCATGTCCGCCTTCAGCCGCTGGTTCTCCACCAGCGCGTGGGACAGCTCCTCGCGGGTCCGCTCGAGCTGCGCGGAGGCGTTGCGCTCCACCTCGGCGCGCGCCTTGGCCAGGTCCAGCGCGCCCTTGTCGGACTCCTTCTGCTCGTAGAGCTTGCGCTTGCTCTGCTTCAGCTGCTCCTTCAAGTCCTGAAGTTGAGTGCGCTGCTCGTCCAGCTCCTTCTGCTTGCGCTGCAGCTCCGCCTCGGCCTTGGCACGCGCCTGGGTGTCCGTCACCAGCTCGGCGCGGGGCGCCGACGAGGACGACGAGGGAAGCGCGGCGTGCTTGGGGCCGGCGAAGAGATTGAAATAGAGCGAGATGGCGAGCCCGACAGCAAGGGCGAGGACCAGGACCAGCACGGGAACGACCTCCACGGGGAAATGCAAAAAGCGGGGCAGCCTACCGTCAGCCCCCGGGGCGTCAAGGGTCCACTGCTGGACGTGCTTCGGTTCACTCCCTGCGTCGCCTCGGCCAGCGGCCCGGCGGGGGGCCGGAGCGCCGTCCGTCACCTCAGTACGCGTACTCCCAGCCGCCGCGCCCACCGGGGCGGGCTCCCAGGCGGGCGCTCAGCGCCCTCAGCCGTCGGACCCGCTCGGGGATGGGCGGGTG
>NZ_JABXEP010000236.1:0-8477 GCF_013372605.1 Myxococcus sp. AM009 | reverse complement strand
GTGCTGTACCTGCTGCTGGGCATCAACCGCATCCGGCGGCGGGCGCGTTCGTTGATGCTGAAACAGGCGCCTGGCCGCTTCCCGCTGTCGCCCCAGGTGGCGCCCATGAAGGCGGAGACGGTGAGCGTCCCCCACCCCGAGGCCGCCCCCCTGGCTCCCCTGGTGCGGCTGGGGGACGCGGTGGTGGGCCGGCCGCTGCTGCCGGGCAACCGCGTCACCGTGCTGGAGTCCCGCCGGGACGCCTACCCGGCCATGCTGGAGGCGATTGACGCGGCGCGTACGACGCTGTCGCTGTGCAGCTACATCTTCGACAATGACGTGGCGGGCCGGCGCTTCGTGGAGGCGCTGGGGGCGGCGGTGAAGCGGGGCGTGGAGGTGCGGGTGTTGGTGGACGCGGTGGGCTCGCGCTACACGTGGCCGCCCATCCTGGGCCGGCTGCGGCGCGCGGGCGTCCGCGCCGCGCGCTTCCTGCCATCGCTGATGCCCTACCGGCTGCCCTTCGCCAACCTGCGCAACCACCGCAAGCTGCTGGTGGTGGACGGGCGCGTGGGCTTCACGGGCGGCATGAACATCCGCGAGGCCTTCTGGCCCGGCGAGCACGCCGCGGTGGACCTGCACTTCCGCGTCGAAGGCCCCCTGGTGGGCCAGCTCCAGGAGACCTTCGCGGAGGACTGGGCCTTCACCACGCGCGAGCGGCTGACGGGCGAGGCCTGGTTCCCGCCGCTCACCGAAGCGGGCACCGTGCTCGCGCGGGGCATCGCGGACGGCCCGGACGAGGACCTGGAGACGCTGCGCACGGTGCTGCTGGGGGCCCTGGCCACCGCGCGGACGTCGGTGCGCATCGTCACGCCCTACTTCCTGCCGGACACGGTCCTCATCACCGCGCTGAGCGTGGCGGCGCTGCGCGGCGTCCAGGTGGACATCCTCCTCCCCCAGAAGGGCAACCTCCCGCTGGTGCAGTGGGCCACCTGGGCGCAGCTGTGGCAGGTGCTGCGGCCGGGCTGCCGCATCTTCCTCACCGCCCCGCCCTTCGACCACACGAAGCTGCTGGTGGTGGACGGCGTGTGGTCGCTCATCGGCTCGGCCAACTGGGACCCGCGCTCGCTGCGGCTCAACTTCGAGTTCAACGTGGAGTGCTACGACGCCGCCCTGGCCACGCAGCTGGAGGGCGTGGTGGCCGCGCGGCTGCGCGACGCGCGGCCCCTCACGTTGGAGCAGGTGGACGCGCGCGCCCTGCCCATCCGCCTGCGGGATGGGCTGGCGCGGCTGCTGTCGCCGTACCTTTAGAGCAGGGCGCGGCGGACGCGCCAGAAGGTCTCCTTGGCGGCGCGGAAGCCCCGTGAGTCCTGGGGCAACAAGGCGCGCAGCAGCTCCGCGGACTGCGTCTGCAGGGGCCGCACGCAATGCGTCTCCACCTGGGCGCGCAGGAAGCCCAGCGGGTCGCGCCTGCGGTAGTCCGCGAAGTAGGTCCGCAGCTCGTTGCGCGTGCGCGCCTGCCCGTTGTCCGCGTACTTGGCCACGTAGGGACTGAAGTCCGGGTAGAGCCGCCCCGCGCCGAAGTCGCCGTGCAGCGTCGTCTTCATGAAGTTGCCGATGAGCAGGTCGTCGAAGACCTGATAGCGCACGGCCGTCATCAGCGAGCCGCGCGGCACCTCGAAGGTGATGCCCCGGTGGAAGCGGCGCTTCTGGAACGCGACGACGTGCTCCCGGCCGCCCACGCGGAAGCGCAGGAAGTCGAGCGTGCGCCCCAGGTGCTCCACGCCAAGGAAGTAGGTGGTGAGCGTCTTCACCTCGTCCGCGTCCAGCGGCTCGCTCCAGTCGTCCCCGAAGGCCTTGGGGTCCACCGGGCGCAAGACGCGCTCCGGAGGCTGGATGCGCTCTGTCTGACCGCGGATGAAGTCGTGGCGGATGAACGCGGGCAGCAACGAGCAGGTGCGCGACTCGAAGCCCCGGCCGTAGTCCTCCAGCCGGGTGGTGTACTCGGAGGCCCAGCGGCTGTCGGCCCGCTGGTACTTGTGCATGGAGCTGAAGGGGATGAAGTAGCGCGCCCCGTAGAACTCCGCCTGCCGGGCAATGGTCCGCCCCACGGGCGTCTTCGCCGCGGCGTGGGGCGCGATGCGCTGCCCGTCCTCGGTGAAGAAGTTCATCATGTCCGCGTCGCCATACCCGGACAGCGCCAGGAGGTACGACTCCTGATACCCGCTGACCACCTTGCGCACGAAGCGGCCGGCCCCGCGGTCCCCCGCGTCGTTGAGGTTGACCAGCAGCCGCCCGTCCATGTCCACCAGCAGGACGGCGTCCTGATTCACGTCCGGCAGGCACATGACGCGGATGCGCGGTGACAGCTGCGTCCACACCCGGTCCACCAGCACATGCACATTGAAGCCCTGTTCGCGCAGGTCATCGCGCATGCGGTTGCCGAAGTGGTTGGGCACCAGCAGCGTGCGCGCGCGCAGCACGTCCAGCGACTCCATGCTCAAGTGGTCCGGGTGGCCATGGGACAGCCACACGTAGGGGCAGGCCTGGATGGCCGCGCGCTGCGCCGCCGGAATCTCATGCGACAGCGTCCAGCTCCCGAAGTACGCGCTGCCGTCCGTCCACGGGTCGGTCACCAGCACCGGACCGTGGTCGTGGCAGATGAGCGTGGCGTTTCCAATCGTCTCGAAGCCCAGGTCCATCGCGTGCCCCCTCTTCATCCTGCGTCCGCTCGCAAGTCCGCCGGTTTGGTCGGACCAACGTGGCGATGGGCGGACGCCGCCTGCACTGCCCGCCAGCGCGGTGAAGAAGATTCGTTGCCTGGACGCACGCTGCCCGTTCCTGCGGGCGTGTGGACGCGGTCCCTTGCGCCCCGCCCCGCGGCCTTGCCATGGCATCGGCGTGGCGCGCGGGAAGAAGCGCCCTTCCCTTCGTGGGAAGGACGCCGCCTCATGCGCGGGCTTCCGGGCTCAGCTCCTGCGCGCCACCAGGGAAAGAATCTGCGCGCCGTAGCGCTCCGTGAGGGAGGGCCCCACCCCGTGGATGGCCATCAGCTCCGAGCCATTCTCCGGACAGGCCGACGCAATGGCCTCCATCACCCGGTCGGTGAGGATGCGGAAGGCGGGCACGCGCCGCTTGCGAGCCTCCGCGAGCCGCCAGGCCTTCAAGGCCTCCACCATCTTCGCAGAAGGCTCGGCCGTGCGCCGCGTCGCGGCCCCGCCATTGGCGCGGACCGTGCGCTTCTTGCCCGAGGACCGCTTCGCGGCGCCCGCCTCCGCGCCCTTGCCCCGCTTGCGCTTGGCGGCCTTCTCCAAGGGTATTGGCAGGAGCACCTGCTGGGGGTCCACCGCGCGCGTGCGCCGGCCCGCGTCCGTCAGGGCCAGACGCTGGAACGAGATGACCTGCCCGTCCTTGTCGAACGAGTCCACCGCCAGGCGCGTCAGCCCGGCGCGCACCAGTCCGCCCACCAATCGCTCGAAGTCGCGCCGAGGCAGGGCCTCTCCGAACAGCTCACGGTGGAGCCGTCCGGTGGCCTGTCCGTCCCGCTCCTGGAGCGACTCCAGGATGCGCTCCAGCCCGTGCCGCTCCGCGGAGGTCGGCTCGGCGAAGCGCAGCGTGGCGCAGGCCTCCGGCGCGCAGACGTCGCACAGGCCACACGGCTCGCCCGAATCCTGGGTGTCACCGAAGTGCCCCACGAGCTGCTTCATGCGGCAGCCATGGGCCTCCGCGTAGCGCCCCATCTGCTCCAGGTGCAGCAGCTTGCGCTCACGCTGCGCGGAGTACGCCGCGGACCAGTTCGGCCGCCCGCGCATCACCGTCTCGTCGGGCGTCATGACGACGCCGCCGTGAATCCAGAGCTGCTCCAGCGCCTTGTCGAAGACCTCGGGGTCGCCTCGCACGCGGCCCTGGAGCACGGCCTTGGGCTCGAGCTGCGGCGCCGTGGACTGGAACAGCCGCTCCAGCACGTACGCCTCCGGGTAGTCCCGCCGGTGGAAGAACTCGTGCGTGCGCCGGTCGATGTACGAGTGCAGCAGCACCGCGCGCGACGGCTTTCCATCACGGCCCGCGCGGCCCAGCTCCTGGTAGTAGCCCTCCAGGCTGGCGGGGAGCGCCGCGTGGATGACGGTGCGCACGTCTGGCTTGTCGATGCCCATGCCAAACGCCGTGGTGGCCACGATGACCTCCAGCGAGCCCCGGAGGAACTCGGCCTGCACCCGGTCTCTCTCCGAGGGCTGGAGGCCCGCATGGTACGCGGCGGCGGTGAACTCGCCCGCGAGCAGGTCAGCGAACTGCTCGGCGTGCTTGCGCGTGGCCGCGTAGACAATCGCGGGCCGGTTCTCCTCATCCTGGAGCAAGGCCTGGATGGCGTCGCCGCGCGCGCTGGGATTCAGCTCACGCACCTCGATGGCGATGTTGGTGCGACGGAAGCCGTGAATGAAGGTGCGCGCCTTGCCCCCGGGGCCGTGCAGGCCGAGCTGCTGGACGATGTCGCGCTGCACGTCCGGCGTGGCGGTGGCGGTGAGGGCCACGACGGGCGCGGGACGCAGCAGGGGCAGGCGGGCGCCCAGGAGCCGGTAGTCCGGGCGGAAGTCGTGTCCCCACTGGGAGATGCAGTGGGCCTCGTCCACCGCGATGAGCGCGGGCGTGCGGCGCGCCAGGAACTCCACGAAGCCCGGGACGCCGAGCCGCTCGGGCGCGATGAACAGGAAGTCGAGCCGGTCCTCCAGGTAGTCCGCGCACACCTGCCGCGACATGGCCCTGTCTCTGCCGGAGTGGATGCGGTCCGCCGCGAAGCCGAGCGACTGGAGCCGCGCCACCTGGTCCTCCATCAGCGCGATGAGCGGACTCACCACCAGCGTGGTGCCCGCGCGCGCCAGGCCCGGTAACTGGTAGCAGAGGGACTTGCCCGCGCCCGTGGGCATCACGAGCAGCAGGTCCTCTCCCGCGGTGGCCGCGCGGCACACCGCCTCCTGGTACGGCCGGAACTCCGAGAAGCCGAACGCCTCCTTCAGCAGCGGACGCAGCGCCTCGGGCGCCGTCGGCGCGCGCCGCATGCGCTCCGGCCGCTGCCCGGAGGACGCAGCGGACGCCGTGGTCCGCGCACGGTTCACGGGAGCACGGGCGGCGCCAGCGTCCCCCCAGGCCCCAGCGTTCCAGCCCGCGCCGTCCGCTCGCGGAAGACGTGAGGCCGGTCCACCGCCCGGTGACATGGCGGAGGACGGAGGCTCGTCACGCGGCTCCGAGCGACCCACGGAGCCCGAAGTCCTGCTCCGCCGCGTCCCGAAGAGCGGCTCCGGAGCCTCCGCGAACGCTCCCTGGCGGCCCTGTCCCGGCACAGCATCCGCAAGGCGCTCGGCAGACGAATCCGCGAACGCCACCTGCCGTCCACGCCCCGACGAAGCATCCGCAAGGCGCTCGGCAGGGGCCCCCGCGAACGCAGCCTGCCCGCCAGGGCCACGCGCTCCCGCGCCAGCGCCGTGTGAAGCAAACGAACTTCCCGCTCCCGCCACCTGCGCCGCGCCGCCCTGCCCCCAACCCGCTCCAGGTGGCGCCCCCACGACCTCGTCGCGCAGAGGCCGTTGCGGCGCGGTGGCGCCATGGCCCACCACCTCGATGACATACGCCTCGATGCCGCGAATGAATGCATCGAGCTGACCCTCACCGCGCTCGATGCGCTGGAGCCACGCCTCCCACTGGCCCGTCATGGCCGGCGTCTTCACATCCGGGTGCACCACCTGGATGAGATGGATGCCCTTCTCCGTGGCCTCCATCACCTTGCCCCGGCGGCGCAGGTACTCGCGGTCCAGCAGCACCTCGATGATGGCCGCGCGGGTGGCGGGAGTCCCCAGGCCCGTCTCGCGCATCGCGTCCGCGAGCTCCTTCTCATCCAGCGCCCGCCCCGCCGACTCCATGGCCGTCAGCAGCGTCGCATCCGTGAAGCGCGGGGGCGGACGCGTGCGCTTCTTCACCGCCTCCACGTCCTCCACCGACTGCGGCTGCGCGCGCGCCAACCCCGGCGGCAGCGTCTGGGGCTCGTCGTCCGGCTCCCGCTCCGCGTCTTCGCCCTTGCGCCCCTCCGACTTCAGCCGCGGCGCCTTCTGCCCGCCGCCAATGTCCAGCACCTTCCAGCCCACCCGCTCCACCTGGGTGCCCGTGCTCTGGAAGCGGTCCACCACCGGCGGCGCCCCTGGCGACGTCACCGCGGTGATGACCGTGGTGACACGCCAGACATGGTCCTCGTGCCACGCCTGGAGCAGGCGCCGGCACACCAGGTCATAGACGCGCTGCTCGTCCGGAGACAGCCGCACCCCGCCCGGCGACGTGGGCGTGGGGATGATGGCGTGGTGGTCCGTCACCTTCGCGTCATCCACGTAGCGCTTGCCCAGCGCCCGGGCCCCCGTGCCGACGGCCAGGTCCTCCTCGTAGGGCGCGCGGATGGCGTTCACCACCTCCGGCAGCGTGTCCGCCACCGTGCGCGACAGGTGCCGGCTGGCGGTGCGCGGATAGCTCAACAGCTTGTGCTTCTCGTAGAGCGCCTGCGCCACCTCCAGGGTGCGCTGCGCGCTGAAGCCATGGAGCCGGTTGGCGTGCCGCTGCAGCTCCGTCAAATCGTAGAGGAGCGGAGGCGCCATCTTCTTCTCCTCCGACTCCAGCGATTCGATGACGGCCCGGCCGGAGCGCACGCGGTCGATGACGGCCTGCGCCTCCACCCCGTTCGCGTCCAGCCGCCGCGCCTCGCGCACGCCCTCGAAGCCCGGGGGCGCCAGGGGCTTGCCCTCCGGCCCCGAGCGGAACCACGTGCCCTGGTACCGCGCGTCCGGCGGCACACCCTTGGCTTTGGGCGCGAAGGTGGCCACGACCTCCAGGTAGTCACGCGGCACGAAGTCGCGGATGGCCAGCTCGCGCTCCACCACCATGGCCAGCGTGGGCGTCTGCACCCGGCCCACGCTCAGCATCTCTCCATGCCCCCCGTGCGCCAGCGTGTACAGGCGCGACAGGTTCATCCCCACCAGCCAGTCCGCCCGGCTGCGCCCCATGGCCGCGGCGGCCAGCGCTTCGTATTCACGGCCGTCCGCGAGCCGGCGGAAGCCGTCCTGGATGGCCCGCTCCGTCAGCGACGACACCCACAGCCGCTGGACCGGCTTGCGGCACTTCGCCGCGTCGTAGATGTACCGGAAGATGAGCTCGCCCTCGCGCCCCGCGTCCGTGGCGCACACCACCGAGGACACCTCCGGCGCGTTGAGCACCTGCTTCACCACCTCGAACTGGCTGCGCGTCTCCTTGGAGACGACCAGCGGCCAGTCCGCCGGGAGCATGGGCAGCAGCGCGCGGCTCCACTTCTTCCAGTCCGCGCGAATCTCATGGGGCTGCGCCAGCCCCACCAGGTGCCCAATGGCCCACGTCACCACGTAGCCGTTGCCGCGCAGCCAGCCCTCACCGCGCTCGTTCGCCCCCAGCACCCGCGCGATGTCGCGCGCCACGGAGGGCTTCTCCGCCAGCACGGCCACCAGGGAGGAGCGACCGGGGGACGCCTTCACACCACCGCCGTCCCTGCCTCCGCGCCTGTCCTCCCGGGGCGTCTCGCCCATCTCTTCCCACCTCATGTGCCCTGTCCCCTCCCGCCCACCACACCGCCTACCAGGGAGGGAGCCTGGAGCCGCGGCGTGAGCCACTCCCCTATCGTGTCAGGCTGACATCTCCGAGCCCCGCCTCGCCCTACCCGTGGCGCCTGCTCGCCCCACGTCCCGCCCGCCACCTTCCAGGTCTCTGAGAAGACGCGGAAAATGCGCCCCTCCGACACCCCGTAAAACACGCCAGACACGCTGGCGCGCTCACGCAAGCAATTGGCGCGGAGGCGGAAAACTCCGTCCAGGGTCTGAGCCAGTATGCCCTTGTCGCCAGTCACTTCGGCGGACCGAACGGGGGGAAGAAGCATGTCGCACGTCGCGTATGGACCGGGCCGGGGGGCATCAGGGGGAAACACGAGGCTCGGTGCAGTGTCGCACGGCGACAAGGGGAGCAGGGCCACGGCTCAACGGCCGGGGCGCTTTTCCCGGGGGGAGTGGCTCGAAGCCACTGGGGGGGCTTTGGAGGGCATCGTCATTCCGGAGCTGGCCACCTTCGCGGGGGCGAAGCGGGCACAGCTGGCGGTCCTGGCGAATTCAGCCGTGACGGCAGCCATCCAAATCCAGTCGAGGGACGTAACGCGGGTGGCGTCCATGCGCCCGCAGACGTTCGGACGCGCTCAGACGCAGGCACGGCTGCGGGCCCTCTCAAGGCCCGCGGTGCCCTGGGACGCGGCAGGACAGGTGAAGGGGGGGCCTCGGCTCCCCCGAGTGACGGTGCTGGGGGGCGCCGGGCACGTACACCTGAAGGGGCCGTAAGCGGTGTAGGGGGAAGGTTTCACACGCAGTTTCGCTGGAGGGGTCCAAGGCCCTCCGGACACACACCAAGGGCGGGTAGGAGGACGGCGCCGCGGGGCGGCAAAGTCTGTGGATGGG
>NZ_JABXEP010000235.1:0-8498 GCF_013372605.1 Myxococcus sp. AM009 | reverse complement strand
GTGTGCGGGCCGGGCAACAATGGCGGGGATGGGCTGGTGGCCGCGCGCTTCCTCCGGGAGGGCGGCGCCTGCGTTTCGGTGGTGAGGGTGGGTGACGCCGCGAAGCTGACGCCGGAGTCGCGCCGGAACCTGGAGGCGCTGAAGGGCTTCGGCGTGACGCCGCGCACCCTGGAGAGCGTGCAGGTGCCGGGGCGGGGTGACGTGGTGGTGGACGCGCTCTTCGGCACGGGCTTGAGCCGTGCGCCCGCGGGGGCCTTCGCGGACGCCGTGGCGGCGATTCACGGCTGGCGGGCCGCGGGGGCCAAGGTGGTGGCGGCGGATGTGCCGTCCGGGCTCCAGAGTGACTCGGGGGAGTCCTTCTCGCCGTGTGTGGAGGCGGATGCCACCGTGGCCTTTGGCTTCCTCAAGCCGGGGCAGGTGCTGGAGCCGGGGGCCTCGCTGTGTGGCCGCGTGCACCGGGTGGACATCGGCATGGGCGGCGAGTCCTCGAAGGAGGTCTCCGGTCCCGAGCTCTTCGTGGTGGAGGAGGCGGACGCGCGGCGCACGTTGCCGGCGCGCAAGGCGGACTCCCACAAGGGGACCTTCGGGCACGTCCTGGTGGTGGCGGGCAGCCGGGGGAAGACGGGCGCCGCGGCGCTGGTGGCGAAGGCGGCGCTGCGCTCGGGCGCGGGGCTCGTCACCGTGGCCGCGCGGGCGGACGCGCTGGACACCATCCAGGCGCACTCGGCCGAAATCATGGGCATCCCCCTGGAGGCTTCCGGGCCGCTGGGCCTGGGAGACTTGGACGCGCTGGTGGCGGCGGCGGAGGGCAAGGATGCGCTCGTCATCGGGCCGGGGATTCCGCGGGGCCCGGAGACGGGCGCGCTGATTGGCGAGCTGCTGTCGCGCGTGGAGGTGCCCGCGGTGCTGGACGCGGACGCGCTCAACGCGGTGGCCTCTGATTTGTCGGTGCTTCGCCGAGCGAAGGCGCCGGTGGTGATGACGCCGCACCCGGGAGAGATGGCCCGGCTGACGGGCAAGTCCACGAAGGAGGTGCAGGCGCACCGGCTGGACGTAGCGCGGCGGTTCTCCGTGGGACTCAAGGTGACGCTCGTGCTGAAGGGCGACCGGACGCTGACGAGTGACGCGGATGGACGCGTGTATCTCAACACCACGGGCAACCCGGGCATGGCGACGGGCGGCTCAGGGGACGTGCTGTCGGGGATTTGTGGCGCGTTCCTGGCTCAGTCGCTCCCGTTGCCGGCGGCCCTCTGGACGGCGGTGTACGCGCACGGGCTCGCGGGAGACCTGGCGGCGGCGAAGCGCGGGCAGCTGGGGCTGGTGGCGGGGGACATCGTGGAGCAGGGGCTGTGCGAGGTATGGCTACGGTGGGAACGATGAGCGCGGAAGCGTTGGCGGCGCGTGTGCGGACGGTACGGCTGGAGTCTCCCGAGGAGACGCACCGGCTGGGCGTCCGGCTGGGCGAGTTGCTGCAGCCCGGTGACTTCGTGGGGCTGATTGGCGACCTGGGCGCGGGAAAGACGCACCTGGTGCGCGGGGTGGCGGACGGGGCGAACGTGCCGCGCTCCGAGGTGGCGAGCCCCACGTTCGCGATTGTGTACCCGTATTCGGGCCGCATCCCGCTGTACCACGCGGACCTGTACCGGCTGACGGACTACGACGACCTGTACGCCACGGGCTTCCTGGACCTGGAAAGCACCGAGAGCGCGATGCTGGTGGAGTGGCTGGACAAGATTCCGCAGGCCGCGCCCCGCGACTATCTGCGCGTCACGCTGAAGCACGCGGGCGGCGAGGCACGGGAGTTGACGGCGGAGGCGTTTGGCGCACGGCCGGTGGCCTTGCTCGACGCGTGGATGGGCTGACTCGAAGGAGTGGGGCGGCCTGCCACCTGCCTGGCCACGCCTCCCGGGGCGTTTGGGAAGCACCCAGCACCAGTGACGCGCCGACCTCTGAGCCTACGCTACGCGCAGGTTACCGCGGTTCATTCCTCGTGGGTCGGGCGCCAGCCCGGTGGCTCGCTGTTCGGAAATGTCGGGACTTTTGTGGCGTCAAAACCCCCGACATTTCCGAACAGCGAGCCGAGCAACCTCGGTTGGGACCCCGTCGTCCGCGCGTCCTGTTCACACGTTGGAGCTGCCTCTGCGTAACCATTGCTCCTGGACCTCCGTGGAGGCGAAGGCTTGCAGTTTTCTAAGCCAGCGATGAGCCTGGCAGGTGGGGGGCGGCCGGTCGCCGGCCGGTCGCCGCCCACTCCAGGCTCTCGCGGATGTTGTCCCGTCGCGGCAACTCATGATGCTTGAGGCGCTCGCGCACCCGGTCATCGCAGGATGGATCGCGGAGCACCGCGGCCACCATGAGCTGAGGGTGGACCCAGCTCCATCCATCGAGCCGCGCCCAGAGCGCCGCCAACGTGGCTTCGTCGGCTCCCGCTAGCACGGTGCCAGCAGCCGCCATCAGCACGATGGCCAGTTCTTCTCGTGCAGAAGCGCGCGCAGCTCGGACTGGACGTCCGTGCTGGCCTCTATCGCGGCCTCCACATGGAGCAGGACCTGCCTGTTCGATATGTGGAGAAGGCCCATGTAGCCGGAGGGCATCAGGAACGGCTCGATGAATGAGGGGAAGCCGCCACGACGAGCCATCTCGGCCAGGGGTTGGCTCGTGACGGGATACGTTCGTGGCGGATTCCATTGGGCGCACGTGAGGAGTGCACCTTCCAGGTCGCAGAGGATCAACCTGGCGTCACGCAGGTCCGCGTTGCGGAGGTCCGCGTTCAGCAGGGTGGTCTGTTCAAGCTGCGCGCCTCGAAGCCGCGCTCGGCGGAAGGAGCTCCCCGTCAAGTTGGATGCCGTGAGCCGGGTGCCTTCCAACTGTGCGTCATCCCATTGGGTACCTCTCGCGACACACGCATGGAGGCTCGCGTGGTTCAGTCGCGCTCGCCGGAGCGAAGCGCCCGTGAGGGTTGCCAGGTCGAGCTGTGCGTACTCCAGCCCGCAGCCATCGAGCCTCGCCCCGTCCAGTCGCGCGCGCACCAGGTCGGCGGATGCCAGGTCTTGCCCTGACAGGTCGATGCCTCGGAGGTCTCGTGAGCTCCGCGCGTCGCCGCTGACCGTCGGCCGTCTGCCACCGTTCGAAGAGCTCGGCGCGCAACCGGGCCTCAGGCCACGCTGCGCGACGTGTCCGGCTTCACGGCGGGGCCGAGGTCCGAGCCCGCGAGCTCCGGCACGCGCCAGTGGTGGAACACGAGGTTCGCGTCCACGCCGATGACGTCCTCTTCGGCCACCGGCGCCCAGTACGGCCCGCCGCACAGGGACTCACTGGCCACGACGAGCTGTTCCAGCTTCGTCCCCGGCGCCGGCAGCGTCGACACGTCGTCGCGCGCCGGACCCGTGGACACGAACAGCGTCCGGTTGCGCCGGGACGCGACCATCAGCTCGCCGTCGGACACGAGGAAGTTCATCGCCGAGCGACCCTCCTGACCTACCGCATCCGTGATGGCGGCCACCAACGACATCGTCTCCGCCAGCGCGCGCGCCACGGCCTCCACGGGGACCTTCCCGTCAAGCGGATGCCGGGCCGCCAGGCGGGTGAGGAACAGGTAGAAGCACCGCTCGCTGTCCGTGGTGCCCTTGATGTTCGTCCGAAGGCTCGGGCAGATGAGCGCTTCCACGGCAGCCCGGTGCTGCGCGAACTCCTTCACCGTCCCGTTGTGCACGAACGCCCAGCGGCCATGCAGGAAGGGGTGCGCGTTGCGCAGCTCCACCGCCCCCACCGAGGCCAGGCGGACGTGCGCCACCACCGTGTGGGAAGACACCCGGCTGCTCACCCGCTCGAAGTCCGGGTCGCAGTGCGCGGGCCCCACACCGTGCGCCACCACGGGCGCAAGCTCGGCGCCGTACGCCGCGATTCCCCATCCGTCCTTGTGTTCGCGCGACTGGATGAGGAGCGAGTTCTTCTCCGTCACCAACGAAGGGTGGACGGCGGCGGGAATCGCTGAACGGAATCCAAATAGTCGGCACATGGCTAGCAGCGAATACCCTTAACGTCCGGCCCTGTCGGATGTCGTCTCGTCTTTACCCAGTTGGCGCCGCCGTGTCTCCGCGACGCCGGTTCACGCGCAGCCATCCATTGGCTGCCGGACAGCGATGCGTCCGGCCTTCACCACCACTCGCGCGTGCGCTACCCCCAGATGGTAGGGCAGATGGCGGTACGAAGCACAGCTGAAGACCACCAGGTCGCCCGGGTCACCCACGGCCAGCCTGCCGTGCTGTTGCAGTCCCAAGGACACCGCCGCGCCGCGGGTGGCTCCCCAATACGCCTCTGCCGCAGTAAGCCCGTTTTCCAGACACGCAAGTCCCAGGGCCAGTGCCGTGTTTTCACTCATGGCGGAACCCGGGTTCACATTGGTACCCAACGCGACGTTGAGCCCCGCATCACGGATGCGGCGTCCGGGCGCGTAGGGCCGCATGCGCAGAAAGAGCGTGGAGGTAGGCACGAGCACCGCCGTGACGTTGGCGTCCGCCAGCGCCTTGAGTCCCGCGTCCGTCACCTGCTCCAGGTGGTCCGCCGTGGCGGCCCCCAGCTCCGCGGCGAGCTCGGAGGCGCCACACGCGGTGAGCTGGTCCGCATGCAGCCGCGGAACCATTCCCAGTGCCCGCCCGGCGCTCAAGATGCGGCGCGCCTCGTCCACGGTGAAGGCGCTGTCTTCCACGAAGACGTCACAGAAGCGCGCCAGCCCCTCCTTCGCGACGGCGGGGAGAATCTCGTCGATGCACAGCCGCACGTAGTCCTCGCGCTTGCCGCGGTATTCCTCCGGCAAGGCGTGCGCGCACAGCAGCGTGGGCACCAGCTCCAGCGGCGTCAGCGCGCCGAGCCGCCGCACCGCGCGCAGCATCTTCAGCTCCGTCTCCAGGTTGAGCCCATAGCCGCTCTTCACCTCCGCCGTCGTCACGCCCTGCTCCAACAGGCGCTTCGTGCGGGGCAGGGCGAGCCGCACCAATTCGTCCTCGCTCGCGGCCCGCGTGGCTCGCACCGTGCCAGCGATGCCACCGCCCGCCTTGGCAAGCTCCAGGTAGGTGGCGCCCTGGTTGCGCAGGTCGAACTCCGCCGAGCGCTCACCGGCGAAGACGAGGTGCGTGTGCGGGTCCACGAAGCCGGGGCCCACGAAGCCCCCCTGGGCGTCCACCACCTCGGTGCCAGGGCCCACCGCGCCCGAGGGGAGCGCCGCCTCGGGGCCCACGTAGGCGATGCGGCCTCCGCGCACCCCCACCACGGCGCCCGGGCGCGGGGTGAGGGCGTCCTCCGCGCGCTCGCGGTGCGAGCCTTCCACCGTCAGCACTTCGGAGGTGTTTCGCACCAGCAGGTCCAGCACGTCCATGGCTCAACGTCCTCCGCGTGCGCCCATGATGGGCACGTTCCAGCTCACACCCTTGCCGACCTTCGCGCGGCCAAATCCGCCCGACAGCTCGAAATCATTCAGCGCGCCCCAGGTGACGCGCGCCGCCACCACGCCGCCGTAATACAGCGCCTGCTCGTTGCGCCCATGCGAGGCCACCGTGTGCCACGACGCGAAGGGCACCAGGCCAATGGACACGCTCTTCTCCGGCTGCACCGTGAGCGCGCACGACACCTCCGCGCCGAAGATGCTGCCCGGCCCGCCGCGCGACGTGAGCAGGCCGAAGTCCGTGGCCCCTCGCAGCGACAGCGCCGGGGCCAGACCCAGCCGCTCCGAGCCCACGTAGTACGAGGCCCCGGCATACACGCCGTACCCCGGCAGCGGCACCGGCAGGAACATCTCGCCCTGCAGGCCCGTGTGCAGGTGCAGCCGTTCGGACAGCGGCATCGTCAGGGCCGCGTCGAACGCCACGCCCCACTGCTGCGTGGAGAAGCTCGACTCATTCCCTCGGAACGTGTCTCCGGTCCCGACGCCGGGCTGCGTGCCCGCGATGGGCGCGCTCAGCCGGGGGCCGGAGCGCATCCCCAACTGCATGATGTTGCGGTCGGGCGCACCGGGCCCCATCCGCATCACCATGGGGCCCATCGCAGTGGGGGCGCACCCCGTCAGTCCCACGACGACGGCGCCCCCCAGTCCGACCACTGCCGCGCACAAGCGCCTCACTGCGGCCTCCTGCTTCAGCTTCAGGTGGTGATGCCGGGAATCTTCACGCCGCGCTCTTTCGCCACGTCGATGGCCTCCGGGTAGCCCGCGTCCGCGTGGCGCAGCACGCCCATGCCGGGGTCGCTGGTGAGCACGCGCTCGATGCGGCGCGCGGCCTCCGGCGTCCCGTCCGCGACGATGACCTGACCCGCGTGCAGCGAGTAGCCCATGCCCACGCCGCCGCCGTGGTGGAAGGACACCCACGAGGCGCCGTTCACCGCGTTCACCAGCGCGTTGAGGATGGGCCAGTCCGCGACCGCGTCCGTGCCGTCCTTCATCGCCTCCGTCTCCCGGTTGGGCGACGCCACCGAGCCGCAGTCCAGGTGATCCCTGCCGATGACGATGGGCGCCTTCACCTCGCCCTTGCGCACCAGCTCGTTGAAGGCGAGGCCCGCCTTGGCGCGCTCGCCATACCCCAGCCAGCAGATGCGCGAGGGCAGGCCCTGGAACGCCACGCGCTCCTCCGCCATGGTCAGCCAGCGCTGGAGCGACGCCTTCTGCGGGAACAGCTCGCGCACCACGCGGTCGGTGACGCGGATGTCCTCCGGGTCGCCGGAGAGCGCCACCCAGCGGAAGGGCCCCATGCCCTCGCAGAAGAGGGGACGGATGTAGGCGGGGACGAAGCCGGGGAACTCGAAGGCGTTCTCCATGCCGCCCAGCTCCGCCTGGCCGCGCAGGTTGTTGCCGTAGTCGAAGACGTGGCTGCCGGCCTTCTGGAAGTCGTTCATCGCCTGCACGTGCAGCATCATCGACTCGCGCGCGCGGCGGACGTACGTCTCCGGGTCGCGCTGGCGCAGCTCGGCGGCGGCCTCCAGCGACAGGTCCGTGGGGATGTAGCCGTTGAGCGGGTCATGGGCGCTCGTCTGGTCCGTGACGAGGTCCGGCTTGATGCCGCGGCGGTACAGCTCGCGGAACACCGACGCCGCGTTGCCGATGACGGCGATGGAGCGGCCCACGCGCTTCTCCTGGGCTTCCTTCACCAGCGCCAGCGCGTCGTCCAGGTCCTTGGCGACGACGTCCAGGTAGCGCGTCTCCACCCGGCGCCGGGCGCGGGTGGGGTCTATCTCCACGCCGAGGAACACGGCGTTGTTCATGGTGGCGGCCAGCGGCTGCGCGCCCCCCATGCCGCCCAGACCGCCGGAGAGGATGAGGCGGCCCGCCAGGTCGTCGGTGCCGTAGTGGAAGCGGCCGGCGGCGGCGAACGTCTCGTAGGTGCCCTGGAGGATGCCCTGCGTGCCGATGTAGATCCACGAGCCCGCGGTCATCTGGCCGTACATCATCAGGCCCTTCTTCTCCAGCTCGTGGAAGTGCTCCCAGTTGGCCCAGCGGCCCACGAGGTTGGAGTTGGCGATGAGCACGCGCGGCGCGTCCGGGTGCGTGCGGAAGATGCCCACGGGCTTGCCGGACTGGACGAGCAGCGTCTCGTCGTCGCCCAGGTTCTGGAGGCTCGACACGATGCGGTCGAAGGAGGGCCAGTCGCGAGCGGCCTTGCCGGTGCCGCCGTAGACGACGAGGTCCTCGGGGCGCTCGGCGACGTCCGGGTCGAGGTTGTTCATCAACATCCGGAGCGCGGCCTCCTGGACCCAGCCCTTGCAGGACAGGGTGGAGCCATGGGGGGCGCGGATGACGCGGGACATGAACGGACTCCTAGGGTGTGGCGGACGGAAAGGCCCGGCACACTACCCGAACCCGCGTGCTTCCGGGCCACCACGATGTCCGCGGCGCGTCCGCCGCCTCACGAATGCAGCGTGTCGTCGTCGGAGGCGTCCATGCCCGGGAACTGGACGGGCCTCCGTGACGCGGGCCGGTTCACGACGCCGTCCTCGCGGTCGATGTGAATGTCGTTGATGACCTCCTTCACCCCCAGCACGTCCCGGGCGAGCGCCTCCGTCGCGTGCCGCTCGTCCTGGCTGCGCACCACGCCGGCCAGCAGCACCACGCCGTCCCGCACGCGGATGTCCACGTCCTCGGCGTCCACCCAGCTCCGCATCAGCCCGTCGCAGAGGTCCGACAGGATTCGCTCGCTGGAGCGCCGGTAGCCTCGTGGCGCGCGTCCCCGCGGCGGCGCCCTCACGGGGCCCTCGGGCCGGTAGCGCCCACCCGAGAAGCCACCTTGCCCCAGGTCGTGGTCATCCGGCCGTGACGGACTGGTGCCGTAGCCCTCCCACGGTGGCGCCATGTTCTCCACACCGGGGCCGTGGCCCGCGGGCTGTGTGCCTCCGTAGCGGACATCCGTTTCGGCCATGCGTCCGGCGGCGCGCCAGGGCCGGCCCCGGTCCATGCCGCCCGCCTCCCGTCGGCGCTCGTCGGCGCCCCGGTGGCCCTGGTGGCGCCCGCCGTGCCC
>NZ_JABXEP010000234.1:0-8541 GCF_013372605.1 Myxococcus sp. AM009 | reverse complement strand
CCCCCGGGCTTGCTTCCTCCCCATCCCCACTTCGAAATTCAAACGCACGGCGCCGAAAACCTTGAGGCCTCCCCTGCGTTTTTTTTCGGGCCGCCTGGAGCCATGCTCCGCCCACACGGCCACACACGCACGCTATGTATGGGCCCTCGCGAGTCGCTCCCAGGATGACCACCGACCTCCCCGCCCCGAAGTCCTCGACCCCCGCGTTCACGGGGACGCTGTTCCACCTCTGGGTCTTCCTCGGCTCCTTCCTGCTCTTCCAGGTGGAGCTCATCCTCGCGAGGCTGCTGCTGCCCTCCTACGGCAGCAGCGCGGCCATCTGGACGACGTGCCTGGTGTTCTACCAGGCGGTGCTGGTGCTCGGTTACTTCTACTCGAGCCGCGTCGCGGTGGCCGCGCACCTGGGCCGCTACCGCTGGGCGCACCTGGGCTTCGTGCTGCTGGCGGTGGTCGTCTTCCCGTTCCGGCTGCACCTCTTCGAGCTGCACCCCGTGGCGGGCATCCTGCTCACGCTGACGCTGTCACTGGGGTTGCCGTTCCTCGCGCTGTCGACGACGAGCGTCGTCGCCCAGGGCTGGTTCACCCGCACGGAGCACCCCTCCCGGGGCGACCCGTTCTTCCTCTACGGGACGTCCAACGCGGGCGCGCTCACGGCGCTGCTCACCTTCCCCTTCCTGGTGGAGCCGGCGCTCGACCTCCAGGAACAACTGGGCGTCTGGTACGTGGGCTACGGCGCGTTCGTCGTCATCGCGCTGCTCTGCATCCAGCGCGTCCGCCCGGCGCTTGCGGGTGGGAGGACGACGTCCGAGCCAGTGGCCCGGAGCGAGCCGGTGCCCCGCGCGCCGCGCGCCTCCCGCATCACCTGGCTGCTGCTGTCCGCGAGCGCCAATGCGCTGCTGCTCGCGGTCACCAACGTCCTCACGCTGGACGCCTCCATCCCGCTGCTCTGGATTCTCCCCCTCTCGCTGTACCTGCTCACGCTCATCGTCTGCTTCTCCAAGCGGCCCCCCACGCCCACGGGGTTGAACCGGCTCGCGCTGGGGAGCCTCGCCGTTGCCGTGGGCGCGGCCATCTTCGCGCTGGCACGCGCGCAGACTTCGCTCCCCTCCCTGGTGCTGCACAGCGCGGTGCTGTGGGTGGGCTGCCTGCTGATGCATGGCAACCTCGTGTGGTGCCGCCCGTCGGACCCGCGCCTGCTGGGCGCGTTCTATCTGCACGTCTCGCTGGGCGGCTTGGTGGGCACCTTGCTGCTGGCCCTCGTCGTCCCCCTGACGCTGGGCTCGCTGGCGCTCCCCTACCTGGACCACGGCATCACCGGCCTGCTCCTGCTGGGCGGGCTGGCGGCGAGGGACATGATGCGCCGAGGCCAGGGGCTGCCCGTCCCGAGGCTGGCGCCCTACGTGTCCAGCGGCGCCGCCCTGTTCGTCGTCGCCGTGCTGCTGCTCTCCGGGTGGATGCTCGCGCGCGGGCGCATTGAAGGCTCGCGCACCTTCTACGGCCTCTACACGGTCAAGGACGCGGGGGGCCTGCGGCTGTTCCAGCACGGCAGCACCGTCCACGGCGTGGAGAACCTCCACCCGGACGCGCGCGGAGAGCCGCTCTCCTACTACCACCGGGGCTCCGCGGTGGGCCGGGTGCTGGCTTCGAAGCGGATCGCGCGTGAGCGCGTGGCCGTCGTGGGGCTCGGCATCGGCAGCCTCGCCGCGTATGGCCGCCCCGGTGAGCGCTGGGACTTCTACGAGCTGGATCCGGAGGTGGAGCGGCTCGCGCGCCAGCACTTCAGCATGCTCGGCTCCAGCCAGGCGGAGCTCCGCGTCCTCGCGGGGGATGCGCGCCTTCGCATGGAGGAAGCCGAGGACGGCGGGTACGACGTCATCGTCCTCGACGCGTTCTCCAGCGACTTCGTCCCCACGCACCTGCTGACCCAGGAGGCGCTGAGCCTCTATCTCCGGAAGCTCGCGCCGGAGGGGCTCCTGCTGTTCCATGTCTCCAGCCGGCTCTTCGACCTGGTCCCCGTGCTCACCCGCTTGAGCACGGAGCTGCGAGTCCAGGGGCTCGTCAATCAGACGGAGCGCCTCACCGCCGAGGAGCTGGCGTCGGGCCGCTCACCCAGCGTCTGGTTCGCCATGAGCGCCAACAGCGGCGTCGTGGCCCGCCTCACCCAGGAGCTGCCCTTCCAGCCGGTGGACACGCCGCCCACGCTGAAGGACAGGCGCGTCTGGTCCGACAGCTACGTCAACCTGCTGCACGCGCTCGCGCCCTGAGGCCGCGGCGGCTACGCGATCTTCTCCCGGGCCGTGAGCCCCTCGGGCGAGGGCGCGCCGGATTCGGCGATGCGCCGGGTGAGGCGGCGGCGGACGACGTCGACGTGCTCCCGGAAGAAGTAGAGGTTCTCCGCGTAGGCCAGGGGCATGGGGATGCGGTTCACCTCGCGCTCGGCCTCGTCGAGCCGCCGCAGCATCTCCTCCAGCATGTCCCGGCCCGGGTCCTCCTCGAGTTGGAGCTCGATTTCCTTCAGCCGCGCGTACCAGCGGAAGATGCGCGAGCGCACGCGCCACTGGTACAGCGCAGGCGCCACCCGGCCCAGGGGCACCAGGACGGCGATGAAGGGCACCAGCATCACCCAGAGCCGGTCCACCAGGTTGGCGGCCCAGAACGGCAGATAGCGGTGCAGGAGCGGAACGCCTGAGTCGTAGTAGCGGCGCGCCTCGCTGCTGAACGGGAAGCCCGCCTCGAGCGCCGCCGGGAATTCGCCCGTGCGGTCCAGGATGCCGGCCTTGCCGTGGACCTCGCTGGCCGCGCGCATCAAGAGGTAGGCCAGTGCTGGGTGGAGCGCCTCGGTGGCCACCAGGTTCGCGGTGGGCGCCAACATCACCACGTCATGGTCCGGCACGTCCGTGGCCAGGTCGAGCACGCCTCGCGGCAGCACCTGCCGGGACAGATAGGGGTAGCGGCGCACGTAGGCCTCGGCCCGCGAGAAGCTGAGGAGGTTGATGTCCGGCACCCGGGCGAGCCGCTGGACGGGGGGTGACTCCGCCGGGGACACGATGAAGACGGCATCGACCTTGCCCTGCTTGAGCTGCTCGATGGCCTCGTCGCGCTCCAGGTTCAAGAGCTCCGTGGGCGCGGCGCCCACGCCGTTGGCCTCCAGCAACTTCGTGGACAGGGCGCGCGTGCCGCTCTCCTCGGGACCCACGACGATGCGCTTGCCCTGCAGAGCGTTCAGCTCGTCGATGAGGGGCCCCCGGTAGAAGACCCACAGCGGCACGTAGGAGAGGCTCCCCAGGGACACGACGTGCGGCGCCTTGGTGGCGTCGGACGTCCCGCTCTGGACGAAGGCCACGTCCACGCCCGACTGCTCGTCCTCCAGCAGCTTGATGCTGGTGAGCGAGCCGTCCGTGGGACGAATCTCCACCGTGACGCCGTGCTTCGCGAGAATCTCCTGGTACTTGCGCGCGAAGTACCGGAAGCCGCCCTCGTCCCCGGCCGCGGCGATGACGAGCTTCTTCGGCGGCGCGGGCTTGACGAAGTAGAACGTGACGGCGAACGCGATGCTGATGATGACGAGCGCGGGGCCCAACGTCATCCAGAGGTCCCACCGCAACGTGCGACGCAGACGAGCCTTGAGCGAGTCCTTCTTCATGGTGGGCGCGGAGTATAGACACGCCGCGCGCCTTCCACGGGGCCCGGCCGCCCGTGGGGCGGCCGGGCCGTCAGAAGGCGGTCACTCCACCCGCCTCCCGAGGAACGGACGCCTCAGCTCTTCCGGCGCTTGGAGCGTGATGCCTCCCAGCCCATCAAGGTCCGGCTGCGCTCGTGGCGCCGGTGGTCGCGCTCGGCGGACGCATTGCGCTGACGGGCCTGGTACGCCTGCTCGCGCCGCAGCCGCTCGTAGCTGGCGAGCCGCGCCTCAGGCAGGGCCCCCGACGACACGGCCGCGCGCACCGAGCACCCGGGCTCCCGCTGGTGCTGGCAGTCGGTGAAGCGGCAGCCGGCGGCCAGCTCGAGGATGTCAGTGAACGTCTGGCCGATGCCGTCATCCTCGCCCCACAGCCCCAGCTCGCGCATGCCGGGCCCATCGATGAGCAGTCCGCCGCCCGGGAGCACGAACAGCTCGCGGTGCGTGGTGGTGTGACGGCCCTTGTCGTCCTCGGCGCGGACCGCCTGGGTGGCCAGCCGCGCATCGCCCAGAAGCCGGTTGACCAGCGTGGACTTGCCGACACCGGAGGATCCGAGGAGCGCCCCCGTCTTCCCGGCCGGCAGTTGCGCGCGAAGGGGCTCGATGCCCTCCCCCGTCCAGGAGCTCAGCGCGAGCACGGGCACGCCCGGAGCCAGGTCCTCCACCTCCGCCACGAGCGCTTCCGCGTCCGGGCGCAGATCCGCCTTGGTGAGCACCACCACGGGCGCGGCGCCGCTGGTCCACGCCAGCGCCAACGCCCGTTCGATGCGGCGGGGATTGAAGTTGCCGTCCAGCCCGGCGACGAGGAACACGACGTCCAGGTTGGCGGCGATGAGCTGCCCGTCGCGCTCACTGCCCGCCTCGCGCCGGGCGAGCACGCTGGCGCGAGGCAGCACCGCGTGGAGCAGCGCCTCGCCCTCCCCGTCGGGGAGTTGGAGCGCCACCCAGTCGCCAATGGTGGGCAGGGATTCGACGCCAGGGGCATGATGGAGAAGCCGGCCCGCGGTGCGCGCCAACAGGGCGCGCGTATCCGTCTGGACCGTGAGCAGCCCTCGATGCTGGCGCACGACGCGGCCAGGGACGAGGGGCAGCGGGGACTGCGAGACGAGCGAAGAGAATGCGTGTTCGAAGGCTGGACCCCAGCCGAGGGTTTCAAGCGACATGGTTGGAAGGACTCCGGACAGAGCGGTGCCACTGGCGCACCTGGTTCTTCAGGGCACCCCGAGGAGCGCACGGCCGCGCTGTGTCGGACCTCACGGCCGGCTAGGCGGCCTGCGCCCTCGAGGCGAACAGGACTTCCACCGCGTCGAGCACAAGGGGCGAGTTCACGAGGCCTCCAGAGGGTTTCAAGGGGCGGCGTCCATCACCGCCCGGCACGGCATGTGTACTCCGGCGAGCGGCGACGGGGAATAGCCACTTCGCCCCTTCGACATGGGTCCCATGGACGCGCGTGCACCGGGCGAGCGCTCGCCTGGTTGGTGGGTTCCGGTGGAAACGGACACGCCCCACTGTTAGGGGCAGATGTTCTCCAAGGAGCAGCCGTGTTCCGCTTCGAAAACGACCGGGCGCTCATCGAATCCTTCCGCCCCAGAGACCGACGCGTCATCGAGATGCCCCCGGGCATCACCTTCCCGCTCTTCGTGCGTGACTACCTCGCCTGGACGGAGACGTCCGGCGCGCGCGTGTACCTCATCTTCTCCGCGCCGGGCAGCCGCAAGCCCATTGGCATCATCTTCCGCCGGGACTCCCTGGGCGGAGAGCCCGTCACCCGCATGTGCGAGTGGTGTCACAGCTATGGCTCGGCTCACGAGGTGTGCCTGCTCACCACCGCCGTGGACAACAAGCGTCGCGTGGGGGTGAACCTCTGCGCAGACCTGCGGTGCAGGGAGAAGCTGGAGGACGCGGCGGACCGCTCCGGCCGGCACCCGCTTGAATTTCTCGGAAAGCTCAATGAGCGAATGTTCCGTTTCGCGCACGAGGCCTTGGGCATCGAGGCGCAGCCCGCCGCCTGATATCCGCCGGGCAATCGGGCTTGACCGTGGAGGCATCCTTCGCTCTTTAGCGAAGTGATGCCCCCTGTCCGCCTCCTCGTTCTCGCCTCGCTGCTGGCCGCGGGGCTCGCCGCCGCCGCTCCCGTCGTGCAAGTGCCAGAGGGTGGCCGCCCCGTGGAAGTGCTGGCCCAGGGGGTCGTCTGCGGGCCGGTCCGCAACGGCTGGAGCCTGGGCCCGGATGGGCGCTCCGTACATCCGCCCGCCAGGCCGGACGACAACATGCGCACGCAGGACCTCAAGGTCGCCGACACCCCGGCGCAGTGCGCGACCAGCGAGCGAATCGTCACGGTGATTGCCACCGGGCCGCTGCCGCGCATCGACTCCTCGGGGACCTCCTTCTATCCGGACGAAGGCCGGCTGGAGCTGCGCGGCGTGGGCCTGTTGAACCTGGGCGTCGCGTGGTCAGGAAAGCCGCGCGGCGAGCCGGAGCGCCCCGCCATGCAAGGGCAGGACGTCTGTCTGTCCCCCTCCAAGCCCCGGGGGCTCGCGGACTGCGCGGTGCCCGTACCGCAGGGCCTGCCCACGGACACGTCGCTGTACTGGATTCCTCCCTACGGCCGCATCGGGCCGGACGTGAAGACCTACGACGCCTTCGGGAACCTGGTGGACCCCGAATCGCTCCGCATCCGCCCCGGCCGCACCATCCTCACCGAGCCCCTGGTGCTCTCCAACGGCATCGACGTGTCGAAGGGGCCGGGCAGCGTCCCCGTCAGCCACTCCGAGGCGATTGCCACCGCCGACTGCGGCATCGCCCGCTGCGAGCCGGACGAGGGCTTCATCTCCGTGCGCAACGTCCCAGGCGTGGATGCCACGGTGACGCTGCGCGCGCGGCTGGTGCCACGTGTCTACTTCTCGCGGGGCGACGTGCTCGATCAGGTCATCACCACCACGCTGTCCGTGCTGGCGTGTCCGCTCACGGCGGTGGAGGGCTCGGTGCTGCGCGGCGCGGAGAACTCCGCGCTCGTGGTCCGGTTGGATCCGGTCTGCGCCCACGACCCGCGCACCCTGCTGTGGACCGTCAACGGCCTGCGCGCCCGCGTGGAGCGCGTGGTGAAGCTGGCGGAGGGCACCTATGTGATGCTGCGCACGGGCGGCACGTCCGACCAGCAGGTCACCATCACCGCGCTGACGTCGCGGCAGGATGGAACGGTGGTGGCATCGGAGACGGCGAAGACGCTGCCCCTCCCCGTGCCCCGTGCCAGCCTGGAGCTGCCCGGACATGGCTCCATCGATTTCATCCCGACCAACCGGCCCGCCGAGGTGAGCATGGCGTCCAACGCGGGCCTGGGACGCTTCGTGCTGGAGCCACTGCCTGGCGCCTACAGCGTCACGACGCGGGAGTCCGTCACCCTCATCCAGGGCGAGGCGGCGCCGGGCGCCTTCGTGGCGCTGCGCTTCGGCTACCGGCTTCCCACGTTGCCCGCAGAGCTGGCCACCACCGACCTGGTGATGGTGGATGAGCGCTTCCAACGCGTGGTGCGCGAGGCCAGCGTGCCCGCCCGCATCGAGAACCTGGTGGAGTTCGTCTGCGCGGACAAGGACGGCAAGGACCAGCAACTGGAGCCCAGCCGCCCCCACCGGATTCCCTATGAGATGCGCAACACCTGTCGCGTCATCGTGCACCGTGAGCGCTTGAAGCCGGAGGATGGGAACCAGGAGGTCCTGCTCCGCATCAGCGTCACGAGGCCGGATGGCTCGGTGCGCGGGGAGAGCGGCGTCGAGCAGCGGATGTTCCTGCGTCCGCAGGGAGAGCAGCGCGACATCCCCGTCCCGGGCAACCTGGGGCAGTACGACCGCATCACCGTCCAGGTCTCCCATGTGGCGGATGAGTCCCGCTACGCCTTGAGCGCGACGGACCGCACGGGCCTGCCGTCCGCGCAGTGGACGGCCATCGTCACCGGTGGCCTCTTCCGGCTCTACACGACGGCCGCCATTCCCGCGGGCCTCTACCGCGCCACCGAACCCACCGGGCAGCTCGCCATCAACTTCGGCGTCGTGTCGCGCCTGGCGTTGCTGAACAACGAAGGCCAGGAGCGGCTGCTTGGGATTGAAGCGGGATTGATGGGACTGGGGCTCGTGCCGCAGTCGGGTGACATCCAGTTCCCGCCGACGCTCGCGGTCGTCCTGGGTCTGGGTCTTCGCGTTCCGATTGGACCGGGCGCCGCCGTGGGTGCGCAGGCGTGGATGGCCTACGAGTTCCGCGGAGACATCCGGCGCCGCACGGGGGGAGACCCTTCGCTGGACCCGGTCGTTCCGTCGAGCAAGTGGTCCTTCATCTTCGGCCCCAGCATCTCTGTCGGTAACGTGGGATTCAATCTCTGAGCGTTGATGAGGCGAACCGGTCCTCGCGGATGAACTCTTCCGCTGAGGACCGGCTCCCACTCGCCCATCCCACACACCCGAGCCGTCCGACTGAAACGGGCTGAAATGCCCCGTTCTGCTACGCCACGCCCGACCTTCCCGCCGCCCTGTGATGCCTGTTCAGCGTCAGCGCGTGCTGACGGTGTCAGTGCGACTGACTGCTGACTGGTGCTGTCTGTGTCATCGTGACCGACTGCTGACCTGTGATGTCTGTGTCAGCCCGATCGTGCGTTGACTGTCTTGCGTGCTGCTGCGTCCTGCCCTGTCCTACCTGCCGCCCGTGCTGCGTACTGCTCGTACCGCCCGATCTACGTGCTGCTACCGCCCGTACCGCCCCGTCCGACCCGCCGCCCTTGCTGCCCCGTCCTGCCGTGCTGCGTACCGCCCTTGCTGCCCCGTCCTGCTGTGCTGCCCCGTCCTACCCGCCGCCCGTGCTGCCCCGTCCTGCTG
>NZ_JABXEP010000233.1:0-8591 GCF_013372605.1 Myxococcus sp. AM009 | reverse complement strand
GGCGTGGGGGCCACGGTGACGATCGGCTCCAGTGGGGGCGGGGTGCCCAGTTGGGGCAGCCCCAGCACCAATGCGGTGAGCGCGAGACCGCCAGCCAGACTGAGGAAGACGACCGTACGGTTCATGAGGCAGGGCTCCTTGCGGAAAACGGCGCGGGCCCTCCCTTTACGAACCAGTCGCGCGGAAAGGTCTACCTCTCCGCGCGAAAAGTGTCGGGTGGGTCAACGCGGGATGAGCGCGCCGGCGCAGAAGAAGGGCGAGTTGTTCTCGCCGAACGTCCGCCGGTAGAAGGCCTCGTCCGCGGAGCGGAGCGCCTCCAGCGTGTCCTGATCCAGCAGCAGCGAGCGGCACGACATCCGGCCAGGCAGCTCGGCGTTGACGTCGTCAGTGTCCGTCACGTCGCACGAGGACGCGCCCTCGACGCAGGGCTTGCTGCAGTAGCCCCGGGCGGGGGCCTCCTGGTTCAGGGAGCCATCCTCATTGAGGGCGCGGGGGTAGTCCTGATCCCGCACGCAGATCAGATCCTCGCATTCGACCGAGCCGAAGGAGATGAAGTCCTGCCGGGCGGCGATCTCCCGCTCCAGGATGGGCATGGTCGGCGAGTTGTTGTTGGCCGCCGCCTCCTCGGGGGTCGCCTTGCGCACCAGCGTGCAGGGCTTGCCAATCTCGCTGGCCACCTCACAGCCACCCGACAGGAGCGCGGCGGACATCATGAGGGCGGTTCGCACGAACATCTTCATGGGACCTCGGACCTCTACAAAGGGGGGATGGGGCACGGGACCTCGGGGCCCGCGAGCCTGGGAAGGGTAGCACAGCCCCCTGGAACACCAACGCCCCCGTACGTCGGTACGACGGGTGGAATTATGAAGGAATACCGGAGGGATAGGCGGTAGCCAGGCTTGCTCAGCGCGGTTGATGGTTGGGAATACGACCGATAGGATGCGGAGGCCGAGAGTCGCGATGCACCCCCGGTGGCAGTTACGCCCCCCTCCCTCACGGAGCCTCCGGATTTGAACCGCCCCAAGTTGCTGCTCGCCCTGTGTCTGGTGCCCGCGCTGGCATCCGCCCAGGGTCAAGAAGGCATGGGACTCGACCTCACCGACGAGTCCCAGGCCGAGTCATCGCAGGATGCAGAATCACCCGCGCCTCCTCCGGTGGAGGAGGCCACACCGGCCGCGGCGTCCCGCCCCGCGGACGAGCCATTGGAAGCGGATCCGCAGTTGCCGTTGACGGACATCACCCAGGAAGACCGGGTGAAGAGCGTCCAGCGGAAGGTCTACCTCAAGAAGGGCCGCTTCGAGCTGACGCCGCTGTTGAGCCTCTCGGTCAACGACCCCTTCTATTCGAAGGTGGGGTTGTCGGTCCGGGGCGCCTATTACCTGGCGGACACGCTGGCCATCTCCGCCCGGGCCTCGCTGATGCAGGTGGTGCCGTCGGATGACGTGCGCACCGCGAAGCGGACCTTCAACAGCAAGATCTACTACTCGGTGCCCCAGTGGTCCGCGATGGGCGACGTGGAGTGGAGCCCCATCTACGGAAAGGTGGCGTTCCTCAACTCCATCCTCCACTTCGACGGCTACCTGCTGGCGGGCGCGGGCGTGGTGAGGACGGAGACCTCGGCGCTGCCGGGGCGAGGCCTCAACCCGGCCGCCGACCTGGGCCTGGGCATGCGCTTCGTGGCGCAGGACTACATCGCCGTCAACGTGGCCCTCATCAACACCTCTTATGTGGATCAGCCCCTGGGTAGCAGCAAGGGCGCCATCCAGAACGTCATGACGCTCAACGCAGGCATCTCGCTGTTCCTGCCGTTCAAGTCGACGGGGAGGGACTCGGAATGAAGCGCTTCTTCCGTGTGCTCCTCGCCCTCTGTCTGACGGCGCCCGTGCTGGGCTTCGCCCAGACCACCGAAGAGGCGGAAGCCGGCGACGTCTCCGAGGTCGACAAGGACCGGCTCGGGCCCCTGCGCGAGCGCGTCCGGCCGGTCTCCGGCCACGTCTTCCTCAAGAAGGGCCGCTTCGAGTTCAGCCCGTCCGCGACGCTGTCGCTGCGCGACGCGTTCTACAGCAAGTACATCTTCGGCGGCACGCTGACGTACCACCCCATGGAGACGTTGGGCATCAGCCTGCGCGTGGGCTACGCCCTCAACACGGTGGCCGGCGCGGCGCAGAAGTGCACGTTCGGGGACGGCGGCGAGGGCTCCTCGCGCGGCTGCGTGCCGCCCACGCTCAACGAGCTGGACGGCAACGCGCCGGGGCAGATCAAGCTGCTGGGTGGCGCGGATGTCCAGTGGGCGCCCATCTACGGCAAGGTGTCGCTGCTGGCGGAGACCTTCGTCCACTTCGACCTGTACGGCGTCGCGGGCGCCTCGGTGGTGCAGTACCGCGGCCCCGGTGACGCGCCGGGCGCGGTGGCGCAGAACTACCTCACGCCGGGTGCCAACCTGGGCGTGGGCGCGCGCTTCTTCCTCAACCGGTGGATCACGCTGCGCACGGAGCTGCGTGACCTCATCTACGTGGAGAAGGGCACCGAGGTCTCCGGCAACTACCTGCGCAACCAGCTCCTGTTCGAGCTGGGTGTCTCCTTCTTCTTCGGGTCCGAGTCATGATGCGCTCCTTCCGGCTCATCCGTGTCGCCGTCCTCGGGCTGTCGCTCGCGTGGACGGCCCCCACCTTCGCGCAGAACTTCGAGGGCCTGGACCTCTCCGGCCAGTCCAAGAAGAAGAAGCGCGCCACGCCCAAGAAGAAGAAGCCCACCCGCAAGAGCCGCGCCGACAAGGCGACGCCCGCGCCGGCGCAGGACGACGACGATGACGCCGCTGCTTCCTCCAGCGAGGCGCCCACCAGCGTGTCTCCCGCGGAGGCGGCGCCCGCGGCGTCCACGCCCGCGCCCACCCCGGCCTCGCCTCCCGCGAACACCGGGAGCATGGGCATGGGCCTGGACCTGACGCAGGAGGCGCCCAAGCCGGCCGCGCCCACCATGTCCTTCGACGCGGTGGACGTCTCCGGCAAGACGGCGGACCGCCAGCGCCTGGAAGTGGCCGTCAGCCTCTTCAAGAACGACGAGTACGAGAAGGCCTCCATGGCGGCGCACGAGCTGCTGGAGGACCCGAAGCTGGCGGGCCTGCACACCGAGGCGCGCTACGTGCTGGCCAAGTCGCTCTACCGCATGGGCATGTACCACTCGTCCCTGGGGGAGTTCTCCAAGATCCTCTCCCTGGGCCCGTCCACCAAGTTCTTCAAGACGAGCCTGGAGTGGCTCTTCTTCATCAGCCGCAAGACGAAGAACGAGACGGTCATCCTCGACGAGATTGCCCGCCACGCGAACCAGGAGTTCCCCGAGAAGTACCGCAACGAGTTCCGCTACCTGCTGGCGCGCTACCACTTCGTGCGAGGCCGCGCGCTGGACCAGGTGGGGCAGCCCGAGGAGGCCGACAAGAGCTTCTCGGAGGTGAAGCGGCTGGCGCTGACCATTCCGCGCGCCGACCCGTTCTTCCCCCGCGCCAAGTACCTGGAGGGCCTGTCCTCCTTCCGCAACGGCAGCCGTCAGAAGGACGCGGCGGCCAAGCGCGCCAACGGGGAGATGCTGGCGGCCATCGAGGCGATGAAGGAAGTGGTCCGCCTCACGCGCCCGGTGGCCGGCAAGCCCGCCGACCAGGCGAAGCTGGACAAGTCGCTGCGCGAGCTGGCCTTCATGCAGCTGGCGCGCACGCACTACGGCATGCAGCAGAACCGCTTCGCGCTGTTCTACCTGGGCAAGGTGGAGCGCGGGAACACCCAGTGGCTGGAGGCCCTCTTCGAGTCCAGCTGGGCCAACTACCGCGTGGGCCAGTACGAGCAGGCGCTGGGCAACCTCATCACCCTGTCGTCGCCCTTCTTCCGCGAGGAGTACTTCCCGGAGGCGCTCATCCTGAAGGCGGTCATCTATTACGAGAACTGCCGCTACCGGGAGTCCAACATCATCCTCCAGGACTTCGAGCGCACCTACCTGCCCGTGCACGACCAGCTGGAGTCGCTGGTGAAGAAGAACATGGAGGCCAGCGAGTACTACTCGGTGCTGTCCGACGTGCAGAAGAAGAACAAGGATGGCCTGGAGAAGAACGAGACGGACGTCATCCTGGAGCGCATCCTCCGGCTGGCCCTGACGGACCAGGACCTGCGCAAGACGAACGACTCCATCCTCGAGCTGGAAGCGGAGATGGACGCCTTCGCGAACCGGGCGGACACCTTCAAGTACTCCGAGCTGAGCAAGTCCCTGCTGGAGGGGCTCAAGCTGCAGCGCACGGCGCTCATCTCCAAGGCCGGCATCATGGCCAAGGGCAAGCTGGAGACGGAGCTGGTGGCGCTCAAGCAGCTGTTGGCCAACGGCCTGCGCATCAAGTTCGAGACGACCACCAAGGAGAAGGAGTTCCTGGAGGAGCAGCTCAAGGCGGGCGGCCGCACGGCCATCGTCAAGAAGTACAAGTACTCCGTCGCCGTGCAGGACGACCAGCTCTACTGGCCGTACGAGGGCGAGTACTGGCGTGACGAGCTGGGCACCTACCAGTACACGATGACGAAGGGCTGCATCGAGCGCGACACCGCGAACCGGAACGTCCAGTCCGCCGAGGCGATGTAAAGCCCGTCGGGCCCGGGACTTCTCCCCCATTCCAGCCGCCGGGGCGCTATCTTCGCGCTCCGGCGGTTTTCTTTTTTCGCAAAGGGGCAACTGGTGGTGCGGCGGGCGGCGTCACTCCGTGTCGTCTTCGGAATCGTGGCGCTGGACCTCATCGGGTTCGGCATCCTGATTCCCCAGTTGGGGGTGTACGGCGTGCGGTTCGGCGCCTCGCCCTTCACGGTGGGGCTGCTCATCTCCGTCTTCTCGCTGATGCAGCTGGTGTCGGCCCCGGTGATGGGCCGGCTCAGTGACAGGTACGGTCGCCGGCCGGTGCTGCTGGTGAGCCAGGTGGGCTCGCTGCTGGCGTACCTACTGTTCGCCTTCGCGCAGTCGCTGCCGCTGCTCTTCCTGGCGCGTGTCATCGACGGCATCTCCGGTGGCAACATCTCCACCGCACAGGCCGTGGTGGCGGACATCACCACGCCGAAGGACAGGGCGCGGGGCATGGGAGTCATTGGCGCGGCCTTCGGGCTGGGCTTCGTGCTGGGACCGGCGCTGGGCGGCTTCCTGGGCGCCTGGGGCGGCAACCTCGCCATCGGCCTGTTCGCGGCGGGGCTGGTGGCCATGAACCTGACGGGCACGTACTTCTTCCTGCCAGAGACGCGGGTGGTGGGGCGTCCGGGGGAAGGGCACGCGCGCACGCTGCAGGGCGCCTCGCTGGCCATGGGCCTGCCCGTGGTGGGGCGCTGCCTGGCGCTGATGCTGGTGTTCACCACCGCCTTCGCGCAGATGGAAGGCACCTTCTCCGTCTACCTGCTGACGCGCTTCCTGTCGTCCGGGCCGGTGCCGCTCCAGGAGGGGGGGCTGTTCCTCCGGGCGGCGGTGACGGACCTGGACGTGCTGCGCGAAGCCAGCCTGCGCTCCGGCTGGCTCTTCGCGGCGATTGGGGTGATTTCCGCGGGGGTGCAGGGCGGCCTGGTGCGCCGGCTGACGGGTGGGCCCGGGAGCAGGCCGGGGCGCGAGGCGCTGCTGGCCACGGTGGGCTTCGGGCTGACGGCGGCGGGACTGGGCCTGTTGCCCGTGGCGCCGGACTATGCGTGGCTGTTCCCGGTGATGGGGTTGTTGGCGGTGGGGTCGGCGCTGGTGACGCCGTGTCTGTCCGCCCTGGTATCACTGCATGCTCCGCCGGAGCGGCTGGGGGCGGTGCTGGGGGCGTACCAGGCCTTCGGCTCGCTGGGGCGGATTCTGGGGCCGGCGCTGGGCGGCTGGCTCTTCACCCGGCTGGGGCCCGCGGCCCCATACGGGACGGCGGCGGGGATGGTGGCGTTGTCGGGGCTCCTGGGATTGTCCCTGGTGGCCCAGGCGAGAATGGCAGGCGCGGGGGCCGAGCAAAGGTCCTAAGATGGAGGACATGGTGGGGACGCAGCCGCAGCCAGTGACGATTGCCTTCGATGTCATGGGAACGGACCACGGCCCGGCCGAGGTGGTCCGGGGAGCGGCGATGCTGTCGCTGGAGTCCCCCCACATCCACACGCTCCTGGTGGGGGACCGCACCCTCATCGACGATGCGCTGGCGGAGACGAAGCACAACGGCGAGCGCATCTCCGTGCAGCACGCGGCGGACTTCGTCGGCATGGACGAGAAGCCCGGCGAGGCGCTGGCGCGCAAGCCGAACGCGTCCGTGGCGGTGGCCGCGCGGCTGGTGGCGGAGGGCGAGGCGCAGGCGCTGGTGTCCGCGGGCAACACGGGCGCGGGCGTGCTGGCCTGTGCCCGGCACTTCCAGCTCATCCCCGGGGTGCGCCGCGCGGCGCTGGCCACGGTGTACCCGACGCGCTCGGTGCGCGGCGCGAAGGGGGACCCGTTCTCCCTCATCCTGGACGTGGGCGCCACGGTGGAGGCCACCGCGGATGACCTGGTGACCTTCGCGGTGATGGGCTCCGCCTACGCGCGCATCATCTCCCAGAACGACCGCCCCAAGGTGGCGCTCCTGTCCAACGGGATTGAGCCGCAGAAGGGCCCGCCCCGCGTGGTGGAGGCGCACGCCCGCCTGTCGGAGATGAAGGACATCCACTTCATCGGCAACGTGGAGGGCATCGACATCCCGAAGGGCACCGCGGACGTCATCGTCACCGACGGCTTCGTGGGCAACGTCTGCCTGAAGATGCTGGAGGGCGTCCACGAGACGGTGGTGGAGCTGGCCCAGTACGCCTACAAGGAGAGCCTGCGGTGGCGCGCGGGGCTCGCCATGCTGTCCAGCGGCATCCAGCGCATCAAGGACATCACCGACTGGAACCAGTACGGCGGCGCCCCCATCCTCGGGTTCGATAAAATCTTCATCAAGGCCCACGGGCGTTCGAAGTCGCGGGCCATCGCCAACGCGGGCAAGGTCGCGGCGAAGGTCGTGTCGAACAACCTGGGCGCCGCCATCCGGGAAGGCCTGAAGAAGTGAGCTTGCCGGACCGCATCGATCCGCGTCCGCCCCGGCGCATCTACCGCTGGGATTTGGACAAGACGTACCTCCAGACGGAGTTCGACTCGCTCCGTGACCTGGTGCGGACGGCGTTCCAGAAAGCCCACCAGAAGGTGGCCGTGCCGGGCGCCAGCGCGCTCATCCGCGAGCTGTCGGAGAACGGGGACTCGCGGCTGTGCATCGTCTCCGGCAGTCCGAAGCAGATGCGGGCCGTGCTGGAGGAGAAGCTCAAGCTGGACGGGGTGCGGTGGGACGAGTTCGTCCTCAAGGACAACGTGGGCAACCTGCTGCGCGGCCGCTTCCGGGCCCTGCGCGGGCAGGTGGGCTACAAGCTGCCCGCCATCCTGGAGAGCCGGGTGCACGCGCCGGTGGAGGCGGAGGAGGTCCTCTTCGGTGACGACGCGGAGGCGGACGCGTTCATCTATTCGCTCTTCGCGGACCTGGTGGCGGGCCGCGTGGACGAGCGCGTGCTGTCGCAGGTGCTGGAGGCGGGCGGGGTGTACCCGGACGACGCGCTGCGGGTGCGCGAGGCGTGGAAGAAGATTCCGGTGGGCGACCCGGTGCGCCGCATCTTCATCCACCTGGACAAGCTGACGCCCCCCGCGCACTTCACGGCCTATGGGCCACGCGTGGTGCCCATCTTCAACTACTTCCAGGCCGCGCTGGTGCTGCTGGCGGACGGCCACCTGACGGCGCCGCAGGTGCTGAAAATCGCCGTGGAGATGGTGCAGACGGCGGGCCACAACATCATCACCCTGTCCAACTCGTTCCAGGACCTGCTGCGGCGCGGCCTGCCGCTCCAGCAGGCGGCGGTGGCGCTGTCCCAGGCGCTGGAGGGGCCCAACAAGCTGCTCGCGGCGATGCGGCCCATGCCGGACATCCTGGCCGCCTTCAGCAAGCGCCTGGCCGCGCTGGGCACGCCGCCGCCCCCCCCGCCGGTGCAGGCGGTGGACTACGTGTCCCTCATCCACCACGCGCTGCCCCGGAACCACAAGGGCCGCACCCGGCCGCAGTAGGGGCCGTCTGCCCGGCTGCCCCTCGGGTGGGCCGGCATTCCCCGCGCGGGCCGTCCCCAGAACGTTTCCGGCGGACGCCGTGTTGATACAGGACACAGGCCCGCGGCCCCCACGCTTCGCGCGTGCCCTGTCCCCAGGTTGGGAGCAGGAAAGCGGGCGGGGGAGCCCGCTGCCCGGTGACATCCGACAACAATGTCGTCCACCGCTACTCCCTACCCGGAGGATGCGGTATAGACGGCAGGCCTTCAAGCACCCCGGTGGGGTGTCCCTGGCTGATGACGCGAGATTTGACTGAGACGCCGCCTGCCGGCGGTCTGCTGCCACCTGCGCCCGAGAATGACGCGCGCGAGGTTGCCTCTCCCGAGGCGGCAGGGACTTCCGAGCGCGGCGAACAAGAGGTTCCCATGAACTCCCAGCTGGAGCTGTCGGCGCACCCTCAAGAAGAGGACAGCGCCTCCGAGCCCGTGGCCGCCGACGAGCAGGCCCCCACTGAAACCCCCACGATTCAAGCC
>NZ_JABXEP010000232.1:0-8610 GCF_013372605.1 Myxococcus sp. AM009 | reverse complement strand
CTTCGGCGGTCTGCGCCCGGGCGAAGGGCCCCGGACGCAGACCGCCGAAGCGGTCCACGACTTCCAACCACATGCGGCCCTCTTCCACCGCGTAGGCCAGCTCGCACGCGTCCTCCGGCGCCACCTCGCGGACCTCGGAGCGGCGGTGCGCGTACCGGTGCTGGCCCCGCGAATCCACCGGCGCGTCCCACATCGCGTTGGCCGCCAGCTCGTGCACCACGTCCCCCACCAGCGCCGCCGCCGTGCGCGAGCCCCCCGCCTGCGTGACGGCCCGCGCGGCGGCCCCACCAGCGGCGCTGATGTCCGCCACCGACTGGAGCCGGTGCCGCGAGGCCCCCGCGGGCAGCAGCGGCGCGCCGCGAAGCAGGTCCCCCAACAGGCGCGCCTCCCACGTGGAGGGACGTCCGTCGGAGGCCCGTGTCGCCAGCAGCAGCGCGGGCGGCTCGCCGCGCAGCGCCTCCGCGTGCGTGGGCGTCAGCTTCCCGTCGAAGAGCACCAGGCGCCGAGGCCCTGAAGGCGACCCGGGCCCCTGGCACAGCGCCAGGCCGCCCTGCGCGAGGACGGGAGCCGCCTGCTCCACCAGCGCCGGAGAGAGCGACTCGTCTGCAATCAACAGGAGGCCGCCGGCCTCGAGGTGGGGGGCGGTACTCAAGGGCTAGTATCGAACCTTGACTTCGCTGAAGAACGACTGGGGCGGTGCTGGGAAGCCGTGGGATTCCTCGTACTGCGCGTTGAAGAGGTTGGAGCCGAGGAACGACACGGAGATGCCGTCGTAGACGTTGAAGCCCACGCGCGCGCTGGCCGTGACGTAGCTGGGCAGCTGCACGCGGGTGGTGGGCAGGCCCGTCGCCTCGTCCACCTCGAAGCCCGGGTCATAACGTGAGCCCACCAGCAGCGCGTACAGCTCCACGAAGGCCACCTTGCCGATGTTGGTCCGGCCACGCGCGTAGATGCGGTGGGCCGGCGCGTAGTCCAGCGGCGACTGCGGGCCGTCGTCGTACGGCAGCGACCTGGCGTTGAGGAACTGGTACGCGATGTCGAAGGACGAGTTGATGGACGGAATCTGCGCGGCCGCTTCCAGCTCGAAGCCCGCCACCCGCGCGTCGCCCATGTTCTGGAACTGCGACACCGAGCCGAAGACGAGCTGCTGGTTGATGAAGTTCTTCGCCAGATTGTAGAAGCCCGTACCCGTCAGGCGCACCCTCCTGTCGAAGGGCCAGAAATCCACCGATGCCTCGATGGTGTCCAGCGTCTCCGCGCGCAGGTTGGAGTTGCCCACCAGTGTGGCCGCGTACATCTGCTGGTTGATGGCCAGCTCCGCCAACGTGGGCGCACGGAAGGCGCGGCCGTAGTTGGTGCGCAGCGTCAGCAGCTCCGGCACCGCGTGGAACACGACGCTGGCGCGCGGGGAAATCTGGTCCGTGCGGTTCTGCCAGACCTGCTCCGGAATCTGGTAGCGGTCGTAGCGGGCGCCCGCGCCGAACACCAGCCGGTCGAAGAGGCGGTACTCCGCGTCCACGAAGCCGCCCAGGATGGTCTGCCGCGTGTCGTCCATGCTCAGCTCGGGCAGGACGTTGGGCACGTTGACGGCGTCCGCCTTCAAGTCACCACCGAAGGTGACGTTGAGGTTGCCCACCGTCCACAGCGCGCGCGCCTCGCCGCCCAGCCGGCGCCGCTTGCCCAGCGCGCGGGTGGGGTCGCCACCGAAGGCGTTCTCCATCAGCACGTCGCGGCGCTTGAAGAAGCCGTACGCCTGGCCGAAGAGGCGCAGGTTGTCGGTGACTTGCTGGTCCACCTGCGCGGACGCGTTGAAGTTCTGCACCGACTCGGAGTCGTTCGGCGTGTAGTGGCAGCGTCCGCAGTTGCCCACGGTGGAGATGTGCGTGCCACCCGGGCGGCCAATCTCCGCGTCGGTGAAGTCCGCGTCCAGCGCCAGGGGCCCGATGCGCACCTTGCCGTTGACCTGGTGCACCAGCGAGTCCTGGTTGGTGTCCACCCGGCCCACGCGCGGGTCGTTGAAGAGCTGCGGGCCGTCCGAGCCGAAGCCGTAGTAGCCCAGCAGGGCCTCCACCGGGCCGCCACGGCCGGCCACGGTGCCGTGCAGGCGCCACGTCTGGTCCTGGCCCGCCAGCACCCGGGCCTCGGCGCCCACGTTCTTGCCCTTCTCGATGAGGTCCGACGGCTGGCGCTGGATGATGTTGATGACGCCGCTGAAGGCGTTGGAGCCGTACAGCGAGGAGCCCGGGCCGCGGATGACCTCCACCTGCTTGAGGTTGGTGAGCGGCGTGGTTTCGTCCGCGTAGAACTGGCCCGTCCACGGGTCCGTCAGCGGACGGCCGTCCTGGAGCAGCAGCAGGCGGTTGGACAGGTAGTTGGAGCCCAGGCCGCGCGCGCTCACCGCCGCCTTGCGCATGGAGCCCCGGCGGCACTCCATGCCGGGGAAGTACTGGATGGCCTCACACAGCGTGAACTGGCCGGTCCCCTCCAGCTCATCAGCCGGAATCCAGGACACCGTGAGGGGCACGTCGGAGATGCGCTGGTTGCGCTTGCCGGCGGTGGTCACCACCGCCTCGCTCAGCACGCGGTTGACGGACTCCTCCAGCGCGTCGGCGCCGCCCAGCGGGTCCCCGTCCAGGCCCGCGAGCCCGGAGGGTGGAGGCAGGGGCCGGTTCATGGCCGGCTCGGCGAAGGGCGCGGTGATGGGGACGTTCGACGCGGGCTCGGGCTGCGCGGTGGCCGGCGGGGGATTCGTCGGCGCGTCCGGCGGGATGAAGTCCGTGCCCACCGGCGGTGGAGGCAGGGGCAGCGGCTCGGCCGTCAGCGGCGTGGCCGGCGCCAGCGGCGCGGCGGGCGCGAGGGACGGCGGCGGCTCCTCCGGGGGGGGCTCGCCTCCCAGGACGGGAATCTCCGGCTCGTCGGCGGGCGGCTGCACGGGCTTCTTCGGCTTCTTCGCCGTCCGGGCGGCGGGGCGCGCGGGCTTCACCACCCGCTTCCGGCGCTTCACCTTGGCGGGAGCCTCCGCCTGCGCGACCTCCTGCGCTGTCGCGCTCGAAGGGACGACGAGGGACAGCACGCACAGCATGATGGACAGAGGCAGGCCGGCGCGCAGAGCGCGGCGTCCGGCAACCGCCTTCGCCGCGCCTTGCCGCGGCTCACCGAACACAGTCGAGTGCATCGTTCTCACATCCAAGGGTGGAGCATGGACACCCGAGGTCCTGTACGTACGATCTGGAGACGGGCTCGGCGCCAGCGCTTGCGTCCGGGGGAACGCCGTTTCACGGCTGAACATCAACGCCATCATTTTCAAGCTACCCCAGAGCCCACGCCGGGCCAAGTCGTTGGCTCTCATTCTCTAGAAACTCGGGAAAGTATCAGTCGTCTGGCTGTTCCGCGGAGACAGCGAGGTCTCCGACGAAGGACGGCAGCGCGGGGCCCAGCTCCTCCGAGCGCACCAGCACCTCGGCCTCAACGTGCAGTTCGGCCCCTTCCGCCAGCACGGGCTGGCGCCGCGGCGGGCCGCGCGTGACGAGCTTGCGGAAATCGTCGAAGGCCTTGTCCTGGAGCCGCGCGAAGGCATCGAAGGGCGCCACCGCGCCCACCTTCCCCAGCGCGCCGGTGAGCGCGGCCTCGTGGTTGCGCAGGTCCACCAGCACGGCGCCCGGCACCCGGCCACTGCGGTAGAGGACGCGCACGTCCTTGCCCTTGGGCACGTGCGCCAGCGGGACGAGCGCCGCCTCCGCGCCCTTGGCCTCCAGCATCTTCAGCGCGGACTCCACGTTCGGCACGGGGGCCAGCTTGAAGTGCTTCTTGGCGTCCAGGTCGCCACCGAGCACGACGTGGGTGACGAACTTCGGGTCCGCCGGGCCCGCGCCCTTCACGTGCGCCAGGCGCTTGCCGGCGAGGTCCTTCACCACGCCGCGCTGCATCGCGACAATGGCCCAGCGCTGCTGCGTGTCACCCGCGCGCGAGGCCCAGGCCACCGGCTTCGCCTTCGCGCCCAGTTGCACGGCGGCCCACGCATCCACCACCGCGAAGTCCACCATCCCGCCCGCCACCGCGCGAGAGAAGTCCTCGTAGCGGCCGAAGCTCTTGGCGGCCACGGGCATGTCCAGAAGCTCCGTCAGCCGGGCGGCCAGGGCCTCCGCGTATTCAAAGCGCTCCTGGCCATCCGCGAGCGTGGTGGCCAGGAACACCCCCAGCGTGGCCTTCTTCGGCGCCGCGAGCGCGGTGCTGGCCGTCAGGGTGCAGGCCAGCACGAGGCCCGCCAGGAGGAAGCGAGGTGAGGTCTTCATGGGGTCTCCTCCACGGTGGCGCCAGCGGGCTCGGACAGGCCGTGCAGGCTCTGCAGGCGCTCCTTCCACTCGCGCACCTGCGCCATGCGCGGGCCGCTGCCGCCGGCCAGGTAGCGGCGCCAGGCCTCCACGGCCTCGCCCGCGTCCTTGCGGCGCTCCTGCGCGTCGATGCCCAGGTTGAGCGCGGCCACCGGCACGCTCGACTCCAGCCGGCGCCACGTCTCCACGGCGTTCGTCGTGCGGCCCTTGCGCCAGTCGACGCAGGCCAGGTTGTGCTGCACCTGCGGGCTCTCCGGGTCGCCGGCGAGCGCGGCCTTGAAGGCCTTCTCCGCCACCCGCATGTTGCCGGCGTTGTACGCCAGCGACGCCTCGCGCCGGTGGAGCGCGCCCGTCATCGCCGTCAGCCACCGGGGCTGGCCGGGCATCGGCTTCTTCGCCGCCACGGCCAGCTGCCTGCGCGCGGCGGACACCTGCCCCTTTTTGTAGAGCACGAAGGCGGTGGCCAGCGCGCGCGTGTTGGGCCAGGCCCAGGGCTGAATGGGGGTGAGGGCCTTGGCGATGGCGGCGCTCGCCTCCGCGTGCCGCCCCGCCTCCGCGCGCGCCAGGCCGCGGGCGAACTGGGCCAGCCGCGCCAGCTCCTTGCGGTTGCCCGTGCCCAGCTTGTCCACCAGCTCCAAATCGCGCTCGGCGGCCTCGGCGTCTCCGGCCTCCAGGCGCGCCAGCGCCCGGCGCACCAGGACGCGCGGGAGGTTGGCGCCCGCCACCTGCGCCGCGGCGCGCGACGGGCCCACCGCGGTGAGGCGCTGCACCGCCGCGTCCACCTGCCCCAGCTCCACCTCGGCCAGCGCGGCGCCGACGGAGGCCTCCGCCTGTTCGTCGGGCTCCTCCGTCTGGGCGCCCGCGCGGGTGAAGGCCTCCAGCGCCGCCTGGGCGTCGTTCGTGGCCAGCCGCGCGTACCCCAGCAGCAGGCTGTCACGCCACGCGGCGCCGGACAGCGTCACGCCCTGCTCCATCACCTTGCGCGCGTCCGCGTAGGCGCGCGTCTCCAGCAGCGCGGCGCCCAGCCGGCGGGCCATGGGGGCGCCGCGGTCCAGGTCGTAGGCGCGGCGCAGGTCCCGGACGGCGTCCTCCAGCCGTCCCGTGCTCGCCCTGTCCCGCGCCCGGTGCGCCAGGGTCCGGGCCAGCCACTGCTTCGCCCCGGCGTGCTCCGGCTCCACCCGCAGCGCGTTGGCGTAGTCCTCGATGGCCTGGTCCCACTGGCCGGTGGCGAAGTGGTCCGCGCCCAGCAGCACGTAGCCCAGGGCGTGGCGCGGCGCCAGCTCCACCACGCGCCGGTGCACCTCCACCGCGCGCTGGAAGCGGCCCGCGCGCCGGTTCACCGAGCCCAGGTTGGCCCACAGCTCCACGCTGTTGGCCCCCGCGCGCACCGCGCCCTCCAGGAACTGGATGGCCTCCTCGTGCCGGCCCTGGGCCTGGAGCGCCTTGCCCACCGCCATCTGCCCCAGCACCAGGCCCGGCTGGAGCTGGAGCACCTTGCGGTACTCCGCCTCCGCGGCGGCCGCGTTCTTCTGGGCGAAGCGCACGTCCCCCAGCAGCAGGTGCGCGGCGGGGGAGCTGCCCAGCTTCACCACCGCCTGGGCCTGCGCGTCCGCCCTGGCGACGTCGCCCGCGCCCAGGTACAGCCGCGCCAGCTTCTCCCGCGCGTCGCCCGCCCGCGGGAAGCGCGTGGTGACGCCCTCCAGCAGCGTGCGCGCCTCCACCACCCTGCCCTCCAGCTCCAGCACCTGCGCCAGGCCCAGTTGCACCGACGGCGACTCCGGCTTCCCCGCCTGGGCCTGCTGGAAGGCCGCGCGCGCCGCCGCGGCGTCCCGGCGCAGCACGTGCGCGCGCCCCAGCAGTTCGTGAATCTGGAAGTCGTTGGGCGCCAGGGCCTGCGGGCGCAGCGCCAGGTAGCGCTTCAGCCGCGTGGCCGCCGCGTCTCCCTGCTGGAGGTAGAGGTAGTAGCTGGCCAGGTAGTAGTGGACGATGAGGTGCTCGGCCTTGTCGGCCGTGGCCACCTGCTCCATCAACGGCACGGCCTCCGGGAAGCGGCGCAGCTTGAAGTACGCCACGCTCACCGGATAGGCCAGGGCCAGCTCGGCGGGGTTCGCCGTCAACACCGGCTGCACCCGGTCCACGGTGCGCTGCCAGTCATTCAGCGCGTTGGCGCTGGCGCCCAGGCCCGCGGCGGCGGCCACGGAGCCGGGCTCGGCGGTCAGCGCCTGTTCGAAGAGGGCCAGGGCCTTGCGGTGCTTCTCCTCGGCCTCCTTCTTGTCGCCCGAGGCGCTGGCGGCGCTGGCGGCCACCTGCGCCGCCTCGCCGTCCCGCACCAGCCGCTGGGCTTCGGACATGGGCGGCGGGCGGTACTGCGCCAGCGCGGGCGGGCCGCACAGGGTGGTCAGCAGCGCGAGCGCCGGCGTGAGACGGCGCGACCGGGGATGTCGTGGGGAGCGTCGCATGCGTGTGGGGTCCCGAAAGGAAGTCAGGCGGCGGGGCTGAACTCGGCCACGACCACGGTGATGTCGTCCCGCTGCGGCTGGCCCGCGCTGAAGGCGCGAGCGTCCGCCAGCACCGCGTCACGCAGCGCCTCCGCGGACAGGTGGGCGTGCGCCTGGACGGCGGCGGCCAGCCGCTGGGTGCCGTAGAGCTTGCCCGCGCCGTCGCGCGCCTCGGTGAGGCCGTCCGTGTACCAGACCACCACGTCCCCTGGCCGAAGCTGGGCCTGGCGCGAGGTGAACTGGGAGTCGACGGAGGCGCCCAGCAGCGGGCCGCGCGCGGGCAGCGACGCAATCTGCCCGCTGCGCTTGTTGAACACCAGCGGGCTGGGGTGCGCGCCCGCCGCGTAGTCGATGTAGCCGTTGGACACGTCGATGACGGCCAGCGCGCTGGACATCTGGTGCTCACCGCGGCCCACGTTGGCCAGCGTCACGTTGAGGGCGGTGATGAGCATCTGCGCGTTGACCTGCGACGGCTCGCGCAGCGTCATCGCCGAGGCGAAGCCGCTGGTGGCGCTGGTGGCCACCAGCGACGTGGACAGGCCGTGGCCCGTCACGTCGCCGATGCCAATGACGATGCGCCGGTCGTCCAGGGCCGCCCGGAACCACCAGTCACCGCCGCACGCGTCCGCGGTGACGGCCAGGCCGGCGATGCGCAGCGGCCCCACCTGAACGCCCTCGCGCCCCGGCAGCAGCGTCTCCTGCACGGTGCGCGCGAGCGACACCTCGCGCTCCAGCTGCGCCTTGGCGCGCACGTCCTCCAGCAGCACCTTGATGCGCTCGGCCATGTGGTTGAACACCACGCCCAGCGTCACCACCTCGCGGCCCGCGCCCTGCGCCGTTCCAGCCCGCGCGCCCAGGTTGCCGGAGGCCAGCTGCATCACCTTGCCCGTCAACATGCCCAGCGGCCGGGTGATGCGGCGGCTCTGGTAGGCCACCAGCACGCCCGCCAGCACCACGAAGCCGAAGCCCAGCCCCAGCATGCGCAGCGTGGTGGCGCGCACCGTGGCGCGCTTGTCCTGCTCCAGCGACTCCAGCTGCTTCTGCAGCCCGCCCAGCGAGTAGCTGATGACGACCAGCCCCTTGCCGCTGCTGGAGCCGTAGTCGATGGGCTCCTGGATTTCGGAGATGGGCTGCCCCCGGTAGAAGGCGCTCACCAGCCGGCGCTCGGCGCGGCGGACCTGTGCGGCGTCCTCCTTGTCCTCGCTGGCGCCCTCGCTGTCCGCCATCCGCACCCCGTCCGGGTCGAAAATCTGCACCCGGAGGATGTTGGGGTTCGTCTTGACGATGGAGCCCGCCACCTCTTCGAGGAAGGCGTAGTTGTTGTCGCGCAGGTTGGTGGCGGACGTGAGCGCGATGGTCTGCCCCACCGTCTGGCCCAGCTCGCGCGCCTGCTCCTGGATGCGCTCCTTGGAGACGAGCGCCGTCTCCTCGAACTGGGACTTGGTGGAGGCCACCGACAGCGCCGCCAGCAAGCCCACGATGAGCACCACCAGGATGCCCGTGGTGAGCAGGAGAATCTGGTCCAGCCGCAGGCCCTTGATCTGGGCCACGTTGGGCAGCTCGCCCGCCTCCAGGGGCGCGATGAGGGTGCGGGTGCCCCCCTCCGCCAGCCCCAGGGGGCCCGTCAGGCGCGTGGCGGTGGACTCCCGCGCGCCGGTGGCTTCCTGGGTGCCGGTCCGCTCGGACGGCGGGAGCGCGGCGTCGTCCAGGGACTCGTCGGACGCGGGCGCGGACTTCAGTCGCGGATTCGTACTGGACAAGGGCGGACCGGGGGGTGGGGA
>NZ_JABXEP010000231.1:0-8611 GCF_013372605.1 Myxococcus sp. AM009 | reverse complement strand
GGAGTTCGTGGTGGGGCTCTTGGGGGAGGACGCGGGCAGCGCCTCGGAAATCCTCGCCCGCACCGCGGCGGAGCTGTCGGACATGACCTTTGATGGCGACGCCGGCGAGCCCTTCCACGTCACCTTCAGCGCGGGCATCGCGGTGTCGCCGGGGGACGGCGACACGGTGGAGGCGTTGCTGCGGACCTCGGACGCGCGGCTGCTGCGCGCGAAGGAGAACGGCCGCAACCGCATCGAGGCGTGAGTCGCGCGGGGCTACTGTGGCTCGTTGAAGATGAGCAGCCCGCGCGGCGCGTCGGCGACGTAGAGGTGTCCGTCGCCGGGCAACCGCACGCCGAAGGCGCCCTGGAAGAGGTGGTCCGTGCGGCCGGGGTCCGTCTCCCGGAAGGTGTTGAAGTGCGCCACCTCGCGTGGCCGCGTGGGGTTGGACACGTCCAGCACCCGCAGGCCCTCCTGGTACCAGGCGATGTAGAGGTGGTCGCCCTTGAGAATCAGGTTGTGGATGGAGGTGACGGGCCGCATGCGGTACTCGCCAATCTTCACGATGTTCGCCGGGTCGGTGACGTCCAGCACGCGAAGGTGCGAGGCCGCGAACTCGCCGCCTTCGAAGGCGATGGTGCGGCCCGCGAAGGTGCCCACCGCGCTGTGGTGGGAGTAGACGTCCGGGTAGGCGTACTGGCCCAGGTGCCGGACGTTCTCCAGGTCGGAGATTTCCATGATGGAGTACCCGCCCTGGGCATTGCTGATGTAGAGGCGGTCCTCGTACACAAAGAGGTCATGCGGCCCGCCGAGTGAGTATTCCTCGGGCAGGGCGATGCTCTGGAGCGCCACCGGCGCCAGCGGCGTGCTGACGTCGAAGATGTCCGTGCGGCCTTCGTTGTTGGTGGCGAACAGTCGCTGACCGTGGACCAGCACGGTGTGCACGCCGTACAGGCCCGAAGGCAGGCTGCGCAGGAAGGCGGGCTCCGCGGGCTGGGTGATGTCGAAGACGATGACGCCCGAGACACTGCTGGCGACGTACAGCGCGTCATCCTGGGCCCAGACGCCATTCCAGTAGGAGTCCCCGGGAATGCTGATGGACGCCTTGAAGACGGGGTGGGCCGGGTCGCTCACGTCGAAGACGGTGAGGCCGCCGTTGCTCGTCGGCGTGTGGGTGGAGACCACGTAGGCGTGCTGCTTGGCCACGTACACGTCCACGGGCCTGCCCAGGGCCACGTGGGCCTCCGCGCGCAGCTGGAGGCCGCCGGAGGACTCGGGCTCGCCCTGGGGCCACGTCATGCGGTGGGCCTCGAAGGTGCCCTTGCGGCGAGGGGCGTTGTTGGTGCAGCGCACGAAGCAGCCGGTGATGATGCCGGTGGAAGGCGCCTGGCAGCCGGCGAGGGCGATGGTGGTGTTCATCGGCGGCGTGGTGCTGCGCATGGCGAGGAAGAAGCGGCCGTCCTCCGTCTCCTGGGTGACGAGCGCCTGGCCAGCGAGCGTGCTGGTGCCGCCGTCATCGCGGAGCATGAAGCCCACGGCGGAGAAGACGGCCTGTGTCCCGCCATCCGCCAGGAGCCCCTCCTCCCGCAGGCCCGCCTGGAAGACGCCCACGGGCGGCACCTGCGCGAGCGCGGCAGGGTCACACGCCGACAGGTCGAAGCCGGACGAATCCAGCGTCTCGCAGGCGTGCGTGCCGTCCCCCACCAGGGCGCACGGCGCATAGGCCCCGCGGTCCACCCAGTTCCCGAACTCCTCCAGCGCGGTGGAGCCCCCATCCCAGGGCGCGCTGCCGGCATCGGTGGTGCCGGAGTCCACGGGAGGCGGCGGCACTCCGCCATCCGGCGTGGGGCGCGGCGAGTCGTCACATCCGGCCAGCACACAGGCCCAGAGGGTAGAGACCACGCGCAGCGTTCGGAAGGTCGGGGCGGAGGACAGCGGCAAATCGCACCTCGCGGAAGGCACGCCGGCCGGAAGGGCGCGGCGGCTGTTGTGCCTACGAAGCGAGGAGCGGACCTGGGTTGGGGCTCCGGGGAACTGCTTGCGCCGTGAAGGTGGAGTCGCGGTCCCTGTGCGCCGGAGGTGCTCACCGGCGCCTCGGGGCCCTGGACTTGCAGCGACTACGGCTCGTCGAAGATGAGCAGCCCGCGCGACGTGTCCACGACGTAGATGCGGCCGTCCCCCGGTACACGGATGCCGATGGCGCCGTCGGTCAGCCCGTCTGTCCGGTTCGGGTCTGACTCGCGGAAGGTGTTGTAGTGCGCGATTTCACGAGGCTGGGCGGGGTTGGACACGTCCAGCACGCGCACGCCCTCGTGGTAGTACGCGACGTAGAGCCGCGTGCCCACCAGCAGCATGTTGTGGACGGAGGTGAGGCTGCGCAGGCGGTACTCGCCAATCTTCACGATGTTCGCAGGGTCGGTGACGTCCAGGACGCGTACATGGGAGCCCAGCGTCTCGCCGCCCTCGAAGGCCACCGTGCGGCCGTTGAAGGTGCCCACCGCGTTGGCGTGGCTGAATGTATGAGGGTAGGTGTAGCGGCCGAGCAACGCCGGTGTCTCGCCGTCCAGCCCTGCGACGAGGAAGCCGTCTTCGAGGTGATTGACGTAGAGGCGCCCCTCATACGCGAAGGCGTCATGCGGGTAGCCCATGCTTCTAGGATACGTGAAGTGGGTGAGGAGCTGGGGCTCCAGCGGTTGGGTGATGTCGAAGATGAGCGTCTGCTTCTGGGATGGGGACATGGCATAGAGCCGGTTCCCTTCCACGAAGAGCGTGTGCACATCGACGCGGCTGTTGCCCGGGTAGCTGCGTAGGAAGGCGGGCTGCCCGGGGTTGGTCAGGTCGAACACGAGCACGCCCTCGCGAGCGCTGGCGACGTAGAGCGCGTTGTCCTTGGCCCAGACACCATTCCAGTACTCGTTATGGCCGAACTTGATGGTCGTCTGCTGGACGGGAATGTAGGGGTCGCTCACGTTGTAGACGGCGAGGCCGCCGCCAGACCCTCGCCGGTCGATGCCCACGACATAGGCGTGGCCGTGGGTGACATACACGTCCGCGGGCGTGTCCAGGGGCACGCGCATTTCGGACAGGAGCTGGAGGCTGGCGGACTCGGGCTCGCCCTCTCGCCACGTCATGCGCTCGGCGCGGAAGCTGCCGCGGTAGCGCAGCGTGCCGTTGCGGCACCAGAGGACGCAGCCGGTGAAGCTCCGGGGGCCCTGGGCGTGACAGCCGATGAAGGTGTAGCCGTTATCCCTCCCCGCTGGACTCGTGGGGCCGGAGGAAATGAAGAACCGCTCGTCATTCATGATGGCTGCATGGGGCTCGAGCCCCATGATGGACATGGGCTGGCCCGAGGCGTCGAACTGGAAGCCACCGTTCTCCGGGAAGACTTGTACGGTGCCGGGCTGCACCTCGGTCTCGTAACGAATCTCCGCGCGGTAGATGGCGCCCTGCCGCTCCAGGCCCGCGAGCGAGCCGAAGTCACAGTCTGGCATCACCAGTGTCTCCGGCACGTTGCACGCCGCAGGGGACGTCTGCGCGGGACACGACTCGAAGGCCCCGGGGTCCACCCATTCCCCCAGCTCCGGAAGCACCTCCCAGGGGCCGTTATAGGCCGGTGGCGTGGGCTCCGGTGGCGCGGGCTCCGAGGAGGAGCAGGCGGACAACGACACGGCGCAAACGAGCGCCAGCAACGGGCATGGGGTGCGAACAGTCATGGGTGAGGTCCGTTGATGAGGAGAAGGAGTTGTCCGTGCCCAGCTCAGGGCGCGTCGAAGATGAGCAGCCCGCGCGACGTGTCCACCACGTAGACGTGGCCGTCACCGGGAACGCGCATGCCGATGGCACCTTCGTACATGCCGTCGGACCGGCGCGGGTCTGATTCGCGGAAGGTGTTGAAGTGCGCCACCTCACGAGGCTGGGCGGGGTTGGACACGTCCAGCACACGCACGCCCTCGTGGTAGTACGCGACGTAGAGCCGCGTGCCCACCAGCAGCATGTTGTGGACGGAGGTGAGGCCGCGCAGCCGGTACTCGCCAATCTTCGTGATGGCGGCGGGCTGCGTGACGTCCAGCACGCGCACGTGGGCGCCCAGCGTCTCGCCGCCCTCGAAGGCCACGGTGCGGCCGTTGAAGGTGCCCACCGCGTTGGCGTGGCTGTAGGCGTAGGGGTAGGCATACCGGCCCAGGAGCTCCGGCGTCTCGCCGCCCAGGCTGACGACGAGGAAGCCGTCGGTGGTGTGGTTGATGTAGAGCCGCCCGTCGTACGCGAAGGCGTCGTGCGGGTAGCCGTTGCCGCCAGCGTGGGCGTAGCGCGTGAGGAGCTGGGGCGCCAACGGCTGGCTGACGTCGAAGATGAGCGTCTCCTGGTTGGGGCCGGGCGACATGGCGTAGAGCCGCGTCCCCTCCACGAACACGGTATGCACATCGACGGGGCCGGAGCCGCCAGGGTGGTTGCGCACGAAGGCGGGCCGCGCCGGGTCCTCCAGGTCGAACACGAGCAGCCCCGCATCCCCGCTGGCGACATAGAGCGCGTCGTCCCGGGCCCAGACGCCATTCCAATACCCGTCATTGGGGAGCTGGAAGGACGCGGTCTGCACGGGGGCGTGGGGATTGCGCACGTCGAAGACGGTAAGGCCGCCCTGCCGCTCGGACGCGTTGATGGACACGACGTAGGCGTGGCCGTGCGTGACGTACACGTCCACTGGCAGGCCCCGGTCCACGAAGGACTCGGACAGCAGCTGCAGACCGGAGGACTCGGGCTCGTCCTCCCGCCAGGTCATTCGCTCGGCGCGGAAGCTTCCGCGGTAGCGCAGCGTGCCGTTGCGGCACCACAGGAAGCAGCCGGTGAGGTGCCGGGGTCCCTGGGCGCGGCAGCCCGCGAAGGTGAGCCGGTCCCGCTCCTGGGTGGTGCGCGTGTACTCGGTGGCGAGGACGAAGCGCTCGCTGTCCAAGGCGAAGCCCTGGGGCGCGCGGCCCATGACGGACACCGGCTGGCGGGCCGCGTCGAACTGGAAGCCGCCGCTCCCTGGTGACGCCTGGACGCCGGCCTGTCCCTGGAACTCGTAACGTATCTCCGCGCGGTAGATGGCGCCCTCCCGCTCCAGGCCCGCGAGCGAGCCCATGTCGCAGCCCGGCAGGGCGATGGCCTCCGGCGCACCGCAGGCGACCTGGGAGTTGAGGGCGGGGCACGCCTCGAAGGCCCCGGGGTCCTCCCACTCCCCCCGCTCCGAAAGCGCCTCCCAGGGGCCGTCATAGGCGGGCGGCTCGGGAGGGGGCGCTGGTGGCGTGGGCTCCGACGAGGAACACGCTGACAACGACATGGCACAGACGAGCGCCAGCAACGGGTGCGCGGCACGGACAGGCATGAGGTGCAGCCTCTGGATGAGGAAAAGGAGGTGCCCGCGTCGTTTCCGCGGGCGCCCTCCGCACAGCATAGAGGTCACCGCGAGCGCCGCAAAGTGGCGCCCCTGGCCAGCTCAGGGCTCGTTGAAGATGAGCAGCCCGCGCGAGGAATCCACGACATAGACATGCCCGTCGCCGGGCACTCGCACGCCGAAGGTCCCCTCGAAGGGGCCCTCCCGCCGGCGCGGGTCGCTCTCCCGGTACGTATTGAAGTGCGCCACCTGTCGGGGCCGGGTGGGGTTGGCCACGTCCAGCACGCGCAGGCCCTCGTGGTACCAGGCGATGAACAGCCGGTTCCCCTTGAGAATCATGTTGTGGATGGAGGTGACGGGCCGCATGCGGAACTCGCCCATCTTCACGATGTTCGCCGGGTCGGTGACGTCCAGCACGCGCAGGTGCGAGGCCGCGAACTCGCCGCCCTCGAAGGCGATGGTGCGGCCCGCGAAGGTGCCCACCGCGCTGTGGTGCGAGAAGCCGCCGAACGCCGGGTAGACGTACTGGCCCAGGTGGCTCACGTTCTCCAGGTCGGACGCGTCCACGACGGAGTAACCGCTGTACGCGTTGCTGATGTAGAGGCGGCCTTGGTACGCGAAGAAGTCATGGGGACCGCCGAGGGAGGAGTCCTCGGGCAGGGTGATGACCTGCTGGAGGACGGGCTCCAGGGGCGTGCTGACGTCGTAGACCCGGGTGCTGCCCACGAAGTTGGTGACGTCCGACGCGTACAGCCGGTCGCCATCCACCAGCACGGTGTGCACGTTGGTGTAGCCATTGCCGGGCAGGCTCTGGACGAACTCAGGAGCGCCGGGGTTGGAGATGTCAAAGACGGAGACACCGGTGTCCGCGCTGGCGACGTACAGCGCGTTGCCCTTGGCCCACACACCGTTCCAGTAGGAGTCCCCGGGCAGGCTGATGGACGCCTTGAAGAGGGGATGGGCCCGGTCGCTCACGTCGAAGACGGTGAGCCCGCCGAAGCGGTCGAACCGGTTGACGGACACGACGTAGGCGTGGTCGTGCGCGACGTAGACGTCCACCGGTGTCCCCAGGTCCACGACGGCCTCGGAGACGAGCTGCAAGCCGCCGGAGGACTCGGGTTCCTCACGCGCGTCCGGGCGCTGGGCCTCGAAGGTCCCCACGCTGTAGGTGGTGAGCCGGGGGGACTGCGAGCAGGTGACGTAGCAGCCGGTGATGAAGCCAGGCTTGGGAACCTCGCAGCCTGCAATCGACACCACCCGCTCCCCTGACACGGGATGCGTCCGCTTGCTGGAGAGGAAGAAGGTGCCGCCATCCGTCATCCGGGCGGTGAGGGGCACGGAGCTGAGCGTGTCCGGCCCGCCGTCCGAATGGAGCTGGAACCCGCCGCTGCCGGGCGTGACGGACGTACCGCCGTCCGCGAGCAGCCGCTCCGCTCTCATGTCGGCCAGGTAGATGCCGTGCGGCTCCAGCGCGGCCAGCTGGTCCGCGTTGCACGACGACATGTCGAAGCTCGCCGGGTCCGCGCAGGCCTCCAGGCTGGGGTTGTCCACGGTGAACCGGCACGCGGAGAAGGCTCCCCGGTCAATCCAGTCGCCCGGGTCGTCCAGCACGGTGTAGCCCCCGTCCCAGGGCGCCTCGGGCCCCGCGTCCGTCCCGGCGTCCTCGGTGCCCGCGTCCGTGGGCTGCTGCCCCGCGTCGGGGACGGGCGGAGGCGGGTCGTCATCACAGCCGGTGGTGGCGGACAGCATCAGGGCCAGGGCGGACAGCAGGGCCCAGCCCGAATGAAGCGGGGATGTCATGGAGACACCTCATGAGGGAATGCGAGGCACTGCGGGGATGGCCGTCCTTTGCCTTACGCAGGAATACGCCTGTCAGGCCGTTCCTGGTTCGAGATGATTGCCAGGTGAATGGCAAAGGACCGGCGGGGCGCCGGCTGCTTGTATTTGACGGGGAATGGTCTTGGCCTTGGAGACGCGCGGCGCCCACGGCGCACCGCATGAGTTGCCATTCATTGGAGGTGCGGGGAGGGGCGCGGCCTTCCGCCACCGCGCTCCCGGTCGGGGTAGGCTGGGCGGCCACAGGAGGGTCGCGGTGGGAGGGAAACTGAGTCCGGGCATCTACCGGGTCCACAAGCCGGTGGGCGCCACGAGCTTCTCGGTGGTGCAGCGGTTCATGGAGGAGGCGAAGGTCGCGCAGCCGGGGAAGCGCATCCCGGTGTGCCATGGCGGGACGCTGGACCCCTTCGCGGAAGGGCTGCTGCTGGTGCTGGTGGGGCAGGCGCCGCGCCTGTTCGAGCTGCTGCACACCGTGCCCAAGGTCTACGAGGCAGAGGTCATCTGGGGCACGGAGATGGACACGGGGGACTTGCACGGTCGGCCCGTCCTCCAGGGAGCCACGGCGGCGCTGACGCCCGAGGCCCTGGACGCGGCGCTGGCGTCCTTCGTGGGCTGGCGGGAGCAGGTGCCTCCGGCGACCAGCGCGAAGAAGGTGGGCGGCGAGCCCGCCTACCGGAAGGCGCACCGGGGAGAAGCCGTGGAGCTGCCGCCCTCGCGCGTGTACCTGCACGCGGCGCGCTGGCTGTCCCATGACCTGCCGCGCGCCAGCCGCCTGTGGCTGAGCTGCCGCGGGGGCTACTACGTGCGCTCGCTGGCCCGCGACGTGGGGCGCGCGTTGGGCTGCGGGGCACACCTGTCCACCCTGCGGCGCACGGCGATTGGCCCATGGGAGGACCCCGGGCCGGAGCCACGCGGGTGGCTGCACGGGCGCGAGCTGCTGCCCTGGGCCCGCGTGCGTGCGCTCACGGACGCGGAGGTGGGCGAGCTGCGCCGCGAGCGCCCCATCCCCGCGAGCGGCCTCCAGCCCGCGGACTGGACGCTGCCCTCCGGCTTCCCGGACCCGGAGGCGCCCGTGCGAGGCTTCCACCAGGGCCGCCTCACCTTCCTGCTACGGGAGCGCGACGGCGCGCTGTGGAGCGAGCTGGAGCTGCGCGGAGGGCTGTAGGCCCGCGCGCGGGAGGGGCCACCGGTGACAAGAGTCACCACCTGGAGGCCGTCCCGGTGATGACGGTTGTCACCGGTGATGACAGTTGTCACCACCCCGCACGGCCCCGGGAAAACGACACCCGAATTCATAACTCACTGAAAAGACTCATGGCGCTCAAGTGGGCTCGCCGGAGCCGGTGTGTGGCACGCCGCGCGCAATAGGACAGGACATCACGCTCCAGCACGGAGCGGGGCTCGAAGCACGGGGGGGGCCTGGCC
>NZ_JABXEP010000230.1:0-8623 GCF_013372605.1 Myxococcus sp. AM009 | reverse complement strand
CTTCCCCACCCCTCAAGAGGGATGGGGAAGCGGCGGCGGCGTGCTAGCCGCGGGGACGGCCGCGCGAGCCGCGGCTGCCAGCACCACGCCGCGTGCCGCTCCGGGACTTGGTGGCAGGCCGCTTCGCGGTGGTGGTGCGACGGGCGGTGGCGCGGCGGGCCGCGGTGCCCTTGGCGGCGGTGGCCTTGGACCCCGAACGCGTGGCCTGGACAGCGGGCTTGCGCGTGCGGCCCGTGGCGGCGGTGGCGCGGCGGCGGGTGCCTGCGCGCTTCGCGGCGGTGGCCTTGCCTCCCTTGCGGCCCGCCTTGCGCGCGTTCTTCCGCGCCAGGGGACGGCTGCGCGCGACCTTGGCCTTGCTGCCCGAGCCGCCCTTCTTCATCCCACCGCCCGTGAGCTTGTTCACGGTGGCCCAGGCCCGGGTCTCGGCCGTCTCGTCGGCGACGCCGCGCTTCTCGTAGCCCTCTTCAATGTGTTCGGCCATCCGCTTCTGCTTCGGCGTGTACTTCGCCTTGCTTCCTCGTGCCATGCGACTTGCTCTCCAGGCCTGACTGACACCTGCATGGGGCCAGCACCAGCGCAGAGGTGAGCAGTCACCCACCCATCCGGAAGCGCGCAGCCGGATGGACCTGTTCAACCGGCGACGCACGCATGCACGCCCCCATGGCACCCGACACCGGGAATGCACCGGGGCACGGGGCGACTCGCAAGGAGGAAGCGCGCACGCGCGCCGCCTCGCGTCCCGCTGGCGGGACGCCTCGTGCGTGCACAGATTGGCGTGCGACACGAAAGAGGAGGCACCCTGGAACCCGCCCTCATCAAGCCCCCATGCAGGCCCGTCCTGGATGACGGCCCCGCGGTGTTGGTGGTGAACACGCGCTCGCGCTCAGGGCGTGAGGCCTTCGAGGCCGCCAGGGAAACACTCGTGGCGCGGGGGGTCTCCATCGTCGAATGCCACGCGCTGTCCCGGGCGAACCGGTTGGACGCGATGGTGGAGCGGATGGTGGCGCTGGGCACCCGCCGCCTCATCGTGGGAGGAGGCGACGGCACCCTGAGCCGCGCGGTGGCCCAGCTGCTGGGCCGCGACGTGACGCTGGGCGTCCTCCCGCTGGGCACTGGCAATGACTTCGCGCGCTCGCTGGGAATCCCAGCCGACATCGAAGCCGCCTGTGACGTCATCGCCCAGGGCTACACGGCCCGCGTGGACGTGGGCCTGGCCAATGGGCGCCCCTTCCTCAACGCGGCCAGCCTGGGGCTGGCCACCGGCATCGCCAGGCGGCTGACGAAGCGGCTGAAGCAGCGCGCGGGCAAGCTGGCCTACCCCGTGGCGGCCGCCGCGGAGATAAAGGACCTGCGGCCCTTCCACATCCGGATGAAGGCGGATGACCAGGAGCTGGCGCTGGACGTGCTGCAACTGGTGGTGGGCAACGGCCTCTACCATGGCGCCGGCAACATGGTGGCGCCCGACGCCCGGCTGGATGACCGGCGGCTGGACATCTACGCCATCGCCGCGCCCTCCGCCGCGTCGGGGAACGAAGGCACCGGCCTGGGGCAGCTCCAGGACATCGCCACGCTGATGCGCGTGGCCCTGTCCCTGCGCTCGGGCGAGCACGTGGAGCACCCCGCCGTCACCGCCCTGCGCGCCGCGCGGCTCTACGTGGAGGCCGACCCCGTCCAGGAGGTGAACGCGGACGGCGAGCTCGTGGGCAAGACGCCCATGCGCTTCGAGGTGGCCCCCGCGGCCCTGCGCGTCTACGCACCCGCACCCTCCTGAAGTTTCGGTTCACCGCCAGGCTGGCCTACACTGTAGGCCGCCGCGACGGCGACGGCCGGACGCGGGGGAGGCCGAGCCCGTGCGCCATCGAATCCCCTTCTTGATTGCCTCGTGCCTGGCCATCGCGGCCGTGCTGCTGCTGTGGTTCCGCATGCCCGTCCCCGCGGTGCCCGCCGCGCGCCCGGAGCCCGCGGCGTTGACCGCGCCAGCGGCCGTCACCAACGGCGCCCCGCCGCGCGCCAGCACGCCGCCCACCCCCAGGTTGGAGACCGCCCCCGGCGCCGAGCTGGGCGCCTTCGTGGTGCGCGTGGTGGACGCCCAGGGCCCCGTGACGGGGGCGCGCGTGCGCGCCTACCTGCGCGTGGGCGCGGACGGCACCAGGGCCACGCCGTGGCGCCGCGCGGGTGAAGGCACCACGGCGGACGGCGGCGTGTTGCGCCTGCCCGCCGCGCCCGGCGACTACCTGCTGTCCGCGCACGCCCCGGGCCACGGCCCCGGGCGGCTGGAGGCCACGCGGCCGCTCGGCGCAGTGGAGACGGCCGTCGAGCTGCGCCTGCCCGACGGCGTGACGCTGCGGGGGCGCACCGTGGCGGAGGGGCGCGAGGAGCCGGTGCCGCTCGCCGCGCTGACGCTGCGGCCCTACCCCGGGACGCCCACGGCCTGGGCGGCCCCCGCCGGCTTGCCGGAAGAAGCGGCGGAGACGACGAGTGACGCCCAGGGCCGCTTCGCCTTCACGCAGCTGGCGCCCGGACGCTACGAGCTCACCGCCGAGGCGCCGGGCTTCAGCCGCCGCACCTTGCGCCTGCTCCAGGTGCCGCGGGCCGCGGAAGTCGTGGTGGGGCTCTGGGGCGCGAGCACCCTGGAGGGCTTCGTCGTCGACGCGAAGGGCCAGCCCGTCGCGGACGCGGAGGTGATGGCGGCGGGCGCCACCGCGCCGGTGCGCGTCACCACCGGGGAAGGCGGCGGCTTCGCGCTGGAGGTCAACGCCGGGACGTGGGTCGTGTCCGCGCGCCGAGGAGACCGGCTGGGCCGCGTGCAGGCGCCGCTGTCCGTCGCGCCGGGCGAGACGCTGCGCGGGCTCGTGGTGACGCTGGGCGCGGCCAGTGGCCTGACGGGCAGGGTGTCCACGGTGGAGGGCGCGCCGGTGCGCGGGGCTGTCCTGGTGGCGTCTCCCGCGGGCGGCCAGGGCGAGCTGGGCCGGGCCGCGTCCGCGGACGACGGCGGGTGGCGGATGGACGTGCCTCCCGGCGAGTACGACGTGACGGTGCGCGCCGCGGGGATGACGGGCCGCGTGTTCGAAGCGGTGGTGGTGAACCCGGGCGGCCACACGCCCCTGGACGTGCGGCTGGAGCCCGCGACGGCGGCGCTGGAAGGCCTGGTGGTGGACGCGGAGGGACGGCCCTTGGAAGGCGTGCAGGTGCGCGCCGAGCCGGAGTCCTTCTCTGGCGTGGCGCGCACGGCCCTCACCGACGCCGAGGGCGCCTGGCGGCTGGAGGGGCTGGAAGCGGGGCCCACCTCCGTGCGCGCGCGGCGCGAGGGCTCGCGGCGGTGGACGTCCCGCATGGAGACGCTGAAGGCCGGGGTCATCACCCGCGTGGACTTCACCCTGGCGGACTCCGGCTCCGTGTGGGGGCAGGTGACGCGCGCGTCGGGCGGGCCGCTGACCGAGCCCGCGCTGGTGCACGCCGTGCCTCGGGGCGGCTCGGGCACGGCCTCCACGGAGACGGACGCGCAGGGCCAGTTCCAGCTGGAACTGCCCGCGGGCGTGTACCAGTTGGTCGCGCTGCTCCACCAGACGCCCGCCATCTACTTCCACATGGAGAGCGACCCGTTCGTCACGGTGCCTTCGGGCGGCGCCGTGCGGCAGGACCTGCTGTTGAAGGAAGACTCGGTGTTGTCCGGCGTCGTGCTGGAGCCCTCCGGGGTGCCCAGCCCGCTGGCCATCGTTGCCGCCATCCAGGGCGGGGACTTCCCCATGACGCGCAAGGAGCGCGCGGACGAGTCGGGCCAGTTCACCCTGCCGCCGCGCCCCCAGGGCGCCAGTCCCCTGGAGCTGGTGGCCCACAACGCGGGGCGCGTGGGGCGCCTGTCCGCCGCGCACGAGGACCAGGCGCCGCTCACCGTGCGGCTGGAGCCCGCGGCCACCCTGCGCGGGCGCGTGGTGGCGGGCAGCGGCGCGGCGCCGGAGGGCTTCGTCCTGGAGCTGCTCGAGGCCGACGGTGAAGCCCTGCCCTGGGCCGGCGCCTGGCCCACCACGCGGCGCTTCACCGGCAGCACCTTCCTGCTGCCGGACGCGCCCGCCCAGGCGCTGAAGGTGACGGTGCGCACCGAGGACGGCCGCACGGGCGAAGCCCAGGTGACGCTGCGGCCCGGGGGCACGTCGGACGTGGAGGTGCCGCTCACCGGCGGCGTGGCGTCCATCTCCGGGCGCGCGGTGTGGAGCCGGGGTGGCGGCCCGGCGCCAGGGGTGGCGGTGTTCCTCGACAAGGCCGTGGGCGGGCGCCCGGACGCCTTCACCGGACAGGACGGACGCTTCCGCCTGAGCGACGTGCGCCCGGGCATCCACACCGTGCGGCTGCTGCCGCCAGAGGGGCGCGTGGAGACGCGCACCGTGAAGGTGGCCGAAGCGGAGGCCAGTGACGTCGGTGACGTCACGGTGTCCCCGCGCCGGGCCACGCCGGGCACGCTGGGCGCGGGCTTCAGCGAGGACCGGGGCCACGTCGCCTTCGCGTGGCTGACGCCGGACGGGCCCGCGGCGCGCGCGGGCGTGAACGTGGGGGACCGGCTGGTGGCGGTGGATGGCCAGGTGGTGCGCGACAGCACGGAGGCGGAGTCCCGCACCCGGGGCGCGCCCGGCACGCCCGTGCGGCTCCACGTCCGGCGCGCGAATGGAGAGCAGGAGGTGCTCGTCACCCGCGCGGAGTGAGGCCCGCTACACCTTGTCCAGCACGCGCGACAGCACCTGCGCGGTGAAGTTCACCAGCGGAATCACGCGCCGGTAGTCCATGCGCGTGGGGCCGATGACGCCCACCGTGCCCAGCACCTGCTCCTGGTTGCCGTAGGGGCTGGCGATGACGGTGACGTCGCCGGCCGCGGAGAAGTCGCTCTCCGCGCCGATGAAAATCTGCATCTCGTTGGCCACCTGCACGCGGTCCAACAGCGACAGCAGCTTGTGCTTCTCGTCCAGGGCCTTGAAGAGCGCGCGCATGCGCTCCACGTCCGCGAACTCCGGCTGCTCGAAGAAGGAGCCCGTGCCCTGGATGAGCACCCGCTCCGTGGACGCCAGGTCCGTGGCCGCCGCGCCCAGCTTCAGCGCCTTGGCCGTCAGCGCGTTGTAGAGCGCCTGCTCCTGGTCCATCTCCGCGCGGATGCGCTCGCGCGCCGACTCCAGCGGCACCTCCCGCAGCAGCTCCGACAGGTAGTTGCTCGCCTTGAGCAGCTCGTCGGAGGTGATGGGGAACTCCACGGTAATCGCCTTGTTGACCACCTGACCGCTCGGCCCCACCAGGATGGCGAGCACCCGGTCCTCGCGCAGCCGGACGAACTCGATGCGCCGGAACACCGCAGACTCCGGCCGCGGCGCCACCACCACGCCCGCGTGGCGCGTCAGCGAATGGAGGATGCGGCTGGCCTCGCCCAGCATCTCCGCCAGTTCGGCCTCGTGCGCGAGCCCCGCGTGGATGAACTCCCTGTCCCGCGGCGTCGGGTCCTTCAGCTTCACCAGCGTGTCCACGTAGAAGCGGTAGCCCTGGTCGGTGGGGACACGCCCGGCCGAGGTGTGGGGCTTCTCCAGGAAGCCCAGCTCCTCCAGGTCCGCCAGCACGTTGCGCATGGTGGCCGAGGACACCTCGAACCCCGACCTGCGGGTGAGCTGCTGACTGCCTACCGGCCCGCCCGTGGAGATGTACTCCTGGACGACCGCCCGGAGGACTTCCTTCTCACGCTCACCCAGCTCTTCGGACATCCCTGGCGCTCACTCCGGAGCCACCGGTGCGGCGGCACCTCCGCCCTGGCTCCCTGGGAAAGTCTAAGGAAGCGGCCCCGGGCATTCAATCCGTCAGCCGCAATGTCCTTACGGGTGGCCCGGCGCGCCATTCCCGACGCGGGCATTCCAGCCAGCCGGACGGCCGCCCCGCCGCACGAGCGCGCTGCCCGTCACTGTACTTCCCTGAAGAGGGCCCGGCTGTGAGGTGTGGCAATGCCCACATGGCCGGCGAAATTCGCCAGCGATAGAAGCCGCGCCGTGCTCGCCTCGCGTGCCGCGTCCCTCCCCGCTCCACCGACAGCCCCCGTCAGCCTGCCCTCCGGAGACGTCCTCCCCGGCGGCGCCCAGCGCGGGTGGCTCATCGCCAGCCTCCTGTCCCTCTACGTTATTTGGGGCTCCACCTATCTGGCCATCCGGTGGGCGCTGGAAGGCGGCATGCCGCCGTTCCAGATGTCGGGCGTGCGCTTCGTGCTCGCGGGCGCCCTGCTCTTCGCGGTGCTGTGGCTGCGCGGGGCGCCGGTGCCCACGGCCCGCCAGTGGGGCGCCAGCGCGCTGGTGGGCCTGTTGCTGCTGAGCGTGGGCAACGGCGGGCTCGTCTTCGCGCAGCAGTCGGTGCCGTCGGGTGTGGCGGCGCTGGTGGTGGGCAGCCTGCCGTTGTGGACGGCGCTCTTCGGTGGGCTCTTCGGTCAGTGGCCCGGGCGCGCGGAGCGCTGGGGACTGGCCGTCGGTTTCGGCGGCATCGTCCTGCTCAACCTGGGCAGGGACTTGGGCGGCGGTGTTCTTCCGACGCTGGCGCTGCTGGTGTCGCCCATGAGCTGGGCGCTGGGCTCGGTGTGGAGCCGCCGGCTGCCCATGCCGCGGGGGTTGATGTCCACCGCGGCGCAGATGCTGTGCGGTGGCGCCGTCATGCTGGGCTTCAGCCTGCTGATGGGGGAGCGCCTCACTGCGATGCCCACGCCCAAGGCGGTGCTCGCGTTCTTCTACCTCGTCGTCTTCGGCTCGCTGGTGGGCTACAGCGCCTATGGCTACCTGCTGCGCAACGCGCGCCCGGCACTGGCCACCAGCTACGCGTACGTCAACCCGGTGCTGGCGGTGTTCCTCGGCGGCCTGCTGGCCGGAGAGACGATGACGCCCACGGCCTGGCTGGCCATGGGCGCCATCCTGGGCGCGGTGGTGCTGCTGACGCGCAAGAAGTGACGCTCAGTTGACGAGCAGCACCTTGCCCACGCCGCCCTGCTCCGCGAGCTTCTGCGCTTCCTTCACCTGCTCCAGCGGGAAGCGCTTGCTGACGGGGATGACCAGGTCGCCCTTCGCCACGGCCTGTCCCAGCTGCGTCAGGCGGCGCGAGTCCGGGTGCGCGAGGATGGCGCGCACGGTGAGCTGGCGCCCCTTGGCCTCCGGCGGCTCACCCACGACGCTGCCCAGCGTGCCGCCGGGCTTCACCTTCTCCAGCACGCGGGCCACCACCTGGCCGCCCACGGTGTCCGCCACCGCGTCCAGCATGGGCAGCTTCGCGAACTCGTCCGAGACGTCGAGCGCGAAGACGCCGTCCACGCCCAGCTTCTGCGCCTCCGCCTTCTGGCTGGCGCGCACGCCGGCCAGCACCTTCGCGCCCCGCGCCTTCGCCGCGAAGACGGCGGCGCGGCCCACCGCCCCCATCGCGCCGATGATGAGCACCGTGTCCCCTTGCTTGGGGTTCACCGCCTCTTCCATCAATTGCACGCCGGTGAGCGTGACCAGGGGGAGCGCGGCGGCGTCCTTCAGGTCCATGGACTCGGGGACCTTCGCCCAGGCCTCCACGGGCGCGACGACCTTCTCCGCGTAGCCGGCGTTCACCACGCCCATGACGCGGTCGCCCGGCTTGAAGTCGGTGACGCCCGGGCCGACCTCGATGACCTCACCGGCCACGTCGCGCCCCAGGATGGTGGGGAACTGCACGGGCATCATCGCCTTCATGTCCCCGCGGCGAATCTTCCAGTCCACGGGGTTGATGCCCGCGGCGGTGACGCGGACCTTCACCTCGCCCGGCCCCACCTTCGGCTCGGGCATGTCTTGAATGGCGAGCGCGTCCACGTCTCCATAGGACTTGAGCACCACGGCTTTCATTGCGGGCCTCCCAACACGAATGAACTGACGTCGCGCGAAGGGTAGGCACCCATGGAGGCCGGCAAACGCGGCGCCTGCTCGGCCCTGCCTCCCCCGGGAAGGAGGCCCCGTCCCTGTCAGCCCACTCACTCGTTCAGTTGGACAAGCGTTACCCTGTTGGACCCGTACAACGAACTGTAGTTGGAGATCGCAATCACCGGCTTTCCAGAGCTCCCCACCGCCAACGTCGAAGGAGACACGGCGCCATCCGAGGAGATGTGGTCCGTCGCATACGAGCCCCGCCGGTGCCAGTACATGTAGACGCCGGAGGCCGAACCGCTGGTGTAACCCCCAGAGCTCACGGCAAACGTCACCATGATGTGCCCGTTGCCATCCACCGCGACGGAAGGCCAGCGGCGCTCCCGCGCATGGACCTGGGGCCCCGTCGCCATCACGACACGGAGGTCCCACGCCGAACCCACCCATTCAGCCACGACCACCTTCCGGTGGTAACCCAAGAAGTCGGCTTCAGCCCAGATCGCCACGGGCCGCCCATCCGGCAACGTGGCCAGCGCGGGCTCGGTCGCCTGCTCCCGAAGACCGTCCCAGGTTTCGTGGAGAAGCCGTCCTCCCCTTGCCTCCCAAGCCGAACCATTCCAGTAACGGACGTACAGCCCCGCGCCAACGGCCGAGGACTCGGCCTCCGCCCAGGCCAGAAATACGCCCCCGGAGCCATCCACGCTCAACGCGGGCGCATATGCCGAGACGGCGGCCCCCGGCCC
>NZ_JABXEP010000022.1:0-73003 GCF_013372605.1 Myxococcus sp. AM009 | reverse complement strand
GCCGAACGGCTCCGGTGTCCCGGACCTCGCCCGACCGCTGGGCAGGGAACCGTCTACAGGAGGCATGCGCGGAGTGTGCTTTCCGTGACTTCCCAGTGACACACGGCTCCCAACCCTCCGGAATCCCAGCGTTTTCATGACGGCGGATTCGGGCCTGCGGGGCTGGTACGCGGGTTGCTGAGGCACTGACGCGCCGCACCGCGAGTCCACGCGGAGCGTGCGGTCGGGCGAGGTCCGGGACACCGGAGCCGTTCGGCGGAACCTCTCGCTCGGAGGCGCTCGGACGTGACGTCGTTGCGGCAGAAAGCGTTGAAGCTGGGTGCGCCGTGGCTGTGTGCCATGGCGGTGGCGTCGAGCGGCGCCGCCGTGGCGGCGCCGCCGGCCAAGGCCCAGCGCGCGGCCACGAAGGGCACGGCGGCCTTCTCCACGCAGACGGTGGTGGAGCGCGCGCGGACGCTGGCGGCCAGGCCCTATCAGGCGCCGCCGAAGTCGCTGCCGAAGGCGTACACGCAGCTCAGCTACGACCAGTACCGCGACATCCGCTTCCGTCCGGAGCGCGCGCACTGGCGCGACGCGGGCCTGCCCTTCCAGGTGCAGTTCTTCCACCCGGGCTTCCTGTTCCAGTCCCCGGTGGTGATGAACGTCGTGGAGGCGGGCCGCTCGCAGCCGCTGCGCTTCTCCCAGGACCTCTTCAGCTACGGCAAGGTCGTCAACAAGGCGTCCCTGCCTCGCAGCGGCGTGGACGGCTTCGCGGGCCTGCGCTTCCACCACCCGCTCAACCGCCCGGACATCTTCGACGAGCTCGCGGTGTTCCAGGGCGCCAGCTACTTCCGCTCGCTGGGGCAGGGCAACCTCTACGGCCTCTCCGCGCGGGGCATCGCCATCGACACCGCGCAGCCGAGCCCCGAGGAGTTCCCGGAGTTTCGTGAGTTCTGGCTGGAGCGCCCGGCCTCCGGCGCGGACCAGGTGGTGGTGCACGCGTTGATGGACGGCCCCAGCATCACCGGGGCGTACCGCTTCACCCTCACCCCGGGCTCGAACACGGTGATGGAGGTGCAGGCCACCCTCTTCTCGCGCCGCACCATCGACAACCTGGGCGTGGCGCCGCTCACCAGCATGTACCTGTTCGGTGAGAACGACCGCGCGAAGTTCGACGACTTCCGGCCGGAGGTCCACGACTCGGACGGCCTCCTCGTCTGGTCCAGGGACGGCGAGCAGCTGTGGCGCCCGCTGCAGAACCCGCGGCAGGTGCGCACCTCCAGCTTCCGCGCGGAGAACCCGCGCGCCTTCGGCCTGCTGCAGCGCGACACGGCCTTCCACAACTACGAGGACCTGGAGGCCCGCTACGAGCGCCGCCCCAGCGCGTGGGTGGAGCCCGTGGGCGAGTGGGGCCCCGGCGCGGTGCGGCTGGTGGAGATTCCGACGCCGGACGAGACGCACGACAACATCGTCGCCTTCTGGGTGCCGGACGCGCCGCTCACCCCCGGCACGCCGCTGCGCGTGGCCTACCGCCTGCACTGGGGCGCGAAGTCGCCCTGGGAGAGCACGGGCGGCGTCGTCACCTCGACGCGCATCACCTCCGCCATCACCCCGGGCATGCCCGTGGGCGAAGGCGTCACGCCGGCCACGCGCCGGTTCATCCTCGACTTCTCGCGTACCGCCCGCGCCGAGGACGGGCCGGTGGAAGCGGTCATCACCGCGGCCAAGGGCCAGGTGCTGCGCTCCACCATCCAGCGCCATGAACCCTCCGGTGGTTGGCGCACCACCTTCGAACTGGAGCCCGAGGGCACCAGTGAACCCATCGAGCTGCGCGCGTTCCTGCGGCGCGGTTCGGAGACCCTCACCGAGACCTGGAGTTATCTATGGATTCCGTGACGACGCCGAACACCTGCCCCTCCGTGACGACCGACTGGGTCCGTCCGGAGACGTGCGTGGCGCTCGACGCCTTCTTCCAGGGCTTCGGCTTCGAAGCCGCCGAGGACCTGGCCGCGCTGGCCGCCTGGGCGCTGGAGGGGGTCACCGCGTCCAACGTGAAGCCGCAGGCCGCCGTGGCCCTGGCCCGTGCCCGCGTGGAGACTTGGCTGACGCGCGTGCTGGACATGGACGTGGTGGGCGAGGGCCGGTTGCTGACGCGTGGCCGCGCCGCCTTCGTCCTCAGCGACGGCGCGCGCTTCGGCGCCGCCGTGCTCACCCGGGACGCGGTGCCGCGCGAGCTGTCCCGCGCCCTGCGCGCCGCGGTGCCGGTGCCGGTGCCAGCGCAGGTCGCCACGCTGATGCCGGAGCAGCAGCTCGTGCTGTGGCCGCTGGGCGAACGCCTGCGCCGCTGGCTGCGAGCCGGCCAGCCGGACATGTCCATCTCCCGCTGACGTCGCCTCCCGCTCCGGGAGATTCCTCGCGAGGTTCCGCCATGCACGCTCATTCGTTCTCCCCGGAGAGCGCCGGCATCCGGCGCCTCTTCGTCCTGGGCCTGGCCGCCGTGTCCACCCTCGGGGGCATCTGGGAGATGCACCGCCTGCTGAGCGCGCGCGGAACCACCATCCCCGAAGGCGCGCTGCTGGTGCTCTTCGCGCTGTGCTTCGGGTGGATTGCCCTGTCCTTCTGGACGGCGGTGGCGGGGTTCCTCCAGCTCGCCGTGAGCAAGCGGCTGCCCGGCCTGCGCTGGCCCACGGCGGAGGAGTCCGCCACGCGGCTCACCGCGCGGACGTCTGTCGTGATGCCAATCCACAACGAGGACCCGGCCTCCGTCTTCGCCAACGTGCAGGCCACCTACGAGTCCGTGGAGGCCACCGGGCAGCTGGACGCCTTCGACTTCTACATCCTCAGCGACTCCACCCGCCCGGAGGCGTGGATCGCCGAGGAACTCGCCTGGGCCGACCTGTGCCGCCGCGTGGGCGGCCAGGGGCGCATCTTCTACCGGCGCCGCACGGACAACACCGGCAAGAAGGCCGGCAACCTCCAGGACTTCTGCGAACGCTGGGGACGCCACTACGACTTCACGATTGTGCTGGACGCCGACAGCCTGATGGACGGCCGCACGCTGGTGACGATGGCGCGGCTGATGGAGCTCAACCCGCGCGCGGGCATCCTCCAGGCGCCGCCGCTGAACGTGGGCCGCAGCACCCTCTTCGCCCGGCTGCAGCAGTTCGCCGGGCGCGTATACGGGCCGGTGGTGGCCGCGGGCGCGGCGGCGTGGCAGCTAGGTGAGTCCAACTACTGGGGCCACAACGCCATCATCCGCACGGAGGCCTTCATCCAGCACTGCGGCCTGCCCGTGCTCCCCGGGCAGCAGCCCTTCGGCGGCCACATCCTCAGCCACGACTTCGTGGAGGCCGCGCTGATGCGCCGCGCCGGCTACACCGTGTGGCTGGTGACGGAGCTGGGCGGCAGCTTCGAGCAGCCGCCCCCGAGCCTGCTGGACTACGCGCAGCGAGACAGGCGCTGGTGCCAGGGCAACCTCCAGCACCTGAGCCTGGTGGCCGCGGGCGGCCTGCACCCCATCAGCCGGGGCCACTTCCTGATGGGGGTGATGTCCTACGCGGCGTCCCCGCTGTGGCTGCTGTTCCTGATGTCCGGGCTGATCGCCGGCCTCTACGACGGGTGGCTGTCGTTCTCCAACCCGCACCTGCTGGAGGACCTGGGCCCGGAGGCGCTGGCGTTCGACACCACGGGCGCGGTGCGGCTGTTCTCCGTGTCCATGGCCATGCTGTTCGCGCCCAAGTGCTTCGGGCTGCTGCTGGCGCTGGCCAGCTCGCGGGACTCGGCGCGGATGGGCGGCCGGGTGCGGCTGGTGCTGAGCGTGGTGCTGGAGAGCGTGCTGGCCACGCTGATGGCGCCAGTGATGATGCTGTTCCAGTCGCACTTCGTCTTCGGCACGCTGCTCGGCTACAAGGTGACGTGGTCCAGCCAGCAGCGCGACGACGCCGACCTGCCCTGGTCCGAGGCCGCCCGCCGGCACGCTGTTCACACCACCGTGGGCGGGGTGCTGTCAGCGGTGGCGTTCTTCCTGTCGCCCGGGCTGCTGCTGTGGCTGTCGCCCGTCGTGGCCGGGCTGCTGCTGTCCATCCCCCTCTCCGTCTTCACGTCCCGCGCGTCGCTGGGGCTGTGGCTGGAGCGGCTGGGCCTGCTCGTCATCCCCGAGGAGACGGAGCCGCCGCGCGTGCTGGCGCGGGCGCAAGCGGTGGCCGAGGAGCACGCGCTGGAGCCGGTGCGGGACGCGGTGGACCACGTCCTCTCCGATGCCAAGGCGCACGCGCTGCACCTGGCGCTGCTGGAGTCCCAGCCCTCGCCGGCCGCCGTGCCCATGGCGCTGGCCTCCGCGCGGCGCAAGCTGCTGGGCGACGACGTGGAGCCGCTGTCTCCACCGGAGAAGACGGCGGTGCTGCTGGACGCGCACACGCTGACGGAAGCCCGCGAGCGCCGGCTGACGCTCGCGGTCTCCTGAGCGGCAGCGGGACTACGCGAAGAGGCGGCTCAGCACGGCCACCATCTGCGCCACGTCGGTGGCGCACGCCATCTCCCGGATGGAGTGCATGGACAGCATGGGGTTGCCCACGTCCACCGTGCGGATGCCGAGCTGCCCCGCGGAGATGGGCCCAATGGTGCTGCCGCAGCCCAGGTCCGTGCGGGTGACGAAGTGCTGCGGCGTCACGCCGGCCTCGCGGCACAGCGCCGTGAAGAAGGCCCACGACTCGCCATCCGTGGCGTAGGACTGATTCGCGTTCGACTTGATGACCGGGCCCGCGCCCATGTGCGGCTGGTGCTTGGGCTCGTGCATGGACGCGTAGTTGGGGTGGATGGCGTGCGCCATGTCCGCGCTCACCAGGAACGAGTGCGCGATGGCGCGGTGGAACGCGTCCGGCTTGCCGTCGGAGTGCGCCAGCGTCAGGCGCTCCAGCAGCGTGCGCAGGAAGGGGGACGCGGCGCCCTGCGCGCTGCGGCTGCCCACCTCCTCGTGGTCGAACAGGATGACGCCGCTGGTGGCCTCGCGCGAGGCGCTGCTGGAGAGCAGCGCGGACAGGCTGGCGTGGCAGCTGGCCAGGTTGTCCAGGCGCGGCGCGTGGAGGAACTCGCCGTGCGCGCCCGAGCGGATGGACGGCTGCAAGTCATAGAGGCACAAGTCGTAGCCGAGGATGTCCCCCGCCTGCGCCTTCACGCCGCCCTTGGCCAGTTCCTCCAGCAGCAGCCCGTGCAGCTCCGCGGCGCCCGCGCGCTCCAGGCCCAGCACCGGCACCATGTGCTCCTGCGCGTTCAGCTTGACCCCCTCCGAGTTCACCCCGCGGTTGAGGTGGATGGCCAGGTTGGGCACGCGCAGCAGCGGCCGGCGGAAGTCCACCAGGTGCCGCTGCGGGCGGCCCTCCACCATCACCATGACGCGGCCGGCGAGCGACAAGTCACGGTCCGTCCAGGTGTGCAGCAGCACCCCGCCGTAGACTTCCACGCCGAGCTGCTGGTAGCCGTTCTTCGTCACCGCCGCGTTCGGCTTCACCCGCAGGTTGGGAGAGTCCGTGTGCGAACCCACCAGCCGGAAGCCCGCCCGGTCCACGGGCTGGGTGCCCAGGTGGAAGGCGGCGATGCTCGTGTCCCCCCGCGTGATGAACACGCGGGCGCCGGGCTCCAGCGTCCAGGGCTCGCGCTCGTCCAACTGGCGGTAGCCCGCCTGCGTCAGACGGCGGGCCGACTCGCGCACCGCGTGGTACGGCGTGGGCGAGGCGTCGATGTACTCGAGGAGGTCTCCGGCCAGGGCGTCGGTATCGGTGGGGCTCATAGGGCGCCCCAAGCTAACGCCGTCCGGCCCCGCCGCCACTCCCGAAAGTCACCCGCCTACCGGGCGGGCGGGCGTTTCTCGGGAGCCCGTGCGGGGAGGATGGTGGTCGCGGGCCGGGCCCCCGGGGCCGCGTCCAGGAAGGTGCCCAACAACACCCACCTGCGGGACGCCGCCTCCTTCCCCTTCCGGGCCAGCAGCGGCGTCGTGTAGTGCCAGAAAGGCAGCCGATACACGGTGATGCCGCCCACGGTGCTGACGCGCGTCATCTCGGAGAGGTGCCCGTCCTGGGCATAGACGAGGTACTGGTGGTCCACCCCCGGCAGCGTGAGGCTGATGTGCATGTCCACGTAGCCGTCCCGGGCCTCGGGCTCCTCCGGGTGGTGGTCATTGTGGGGCCCGGAGTAGTCCCCCGGCCCGTAGCACAGCGCCTGGATGCCCCACTTGCGCCGCAGCGCCCGGCCCGTCACCGCCGCGGCGAACCCGGCGAAGGTGTCCGAGCGCAGCATGTCGGTCAGCCCCACGGACTCCGCCGCGCGCCACGAGCGGGAGCGGCGGCTCTCCAGCAACGCCGTGCTCACCCGCACCGTCTTGGGCAGCAGCTCCATGTAGTTCATCGTCTGCCCGGAGATGGAGTCCGCCGGAATCGGGTCCTCCATGGGCACCATCGTCTCGCGCATCGCGGCGTCCAACGCATCGCGGCATGCGGCGGCACGGCGAGGGTCGATGACCCCCTGGAGCGACACGAAGGGGCGCGCCGGGTCGAGCAGCGCGCCCACCACGTCACGCGCCTTGCCGTCGAGGATGCGGCGGCCTCGGGGGGTCAGCCAGTCAGCGAACTCTTTGGGGAAGGCCTTCATCGCGGTGGAACATAGCGCCCCACGCAACCTTTACAGCTGACTTGCGATAATCACCGACAAGCTGATTTTCCCGGAGCCCCCTGGCCATGTCCCGCATCGACAGCCGCCCCCGCGTCATCTCGAACCCCACCACCGCGCCCGAGCGGGCCCAGCCGGAGGCTCGGCAGGCGGCCAACGTGGCCCGTGCCACCGCCGTCGGCCACACGCAGGTGAACTCCTTCGAGTCCGCGGCCCGGGCGCGCCCGGCCGTGGCGGCGCAGCCGATTCCCGGCGCGTGGCGTGGGGGCCCGGACACCGAGGTGGGCCGCGCGGTGCGGTCCATGGTGTCGCGGCTCCAGTCGAACCCGGACGCGAACAACATCACCATCAAGGGTGACACCGCGGCCAGCCTGTTCAGCCGGGCCATCCTCGACAGCAAGCACGTGACGAACGAGCAACTCATCGCCATGGCGAACGTGCCGCTGGAGAGCCTCGCCAGCGACGAGAAGACGAAGGCGAAGGTCTACAAGAAGGTCCCGAACGTGCGCGACCTGCCGGTGCACAAGTTCACCGTGGCGATGATGTCCGCCGCGACGGGCATCGACCCGCAGAAGCTGTCCGAGGCCGTGCCGGACCTGGGCCTGACGGGCGCGCCCAACACGCCGCTGCTCTACGCGGCCAAGGGCGAGGGCATGCAGCGATCCACCGCGCTGCACGACTTCACCGACTACCTGCGAGGCGCGGGCATCAAGGGCCTGAACAAGGCCGTGTGGGGCGTGGAGAACCGCGTCCTCTCCGCCATCGTCTCCGCCGTGGGCGGCGGGCGCTACTGAGCACCGCCACCACGCAGCGGTAGCACCGGGGCCGGGCACTCCTTCGTGGAGTCCCGGCCCTTCGTTTTCAAGCGTCCTGGAGACGCTGCCGGGCCGCCACCAGCCGCTTCGCGCGCACCTTGCCGGCGACGCCCAGCAGCACGCGGTCCCGGGTCCAGCGCGCTTGCGTGATCGCATCCGCGGCGGCCCAGAGCGGCTCGCACCGCTCCAGCACCGCGCGCTTCGTCAACGCGAGCCCGCCGCCCAGGGCGATGTGCGTGGACGCCGCCTCCGGGTCCAGTTGAGCCAGTCCTCGCATCATCACCGCCAGGGCGAGCAGCTCCTCACGCACGTCGTCCGGCCAACCGAAGCGGCGCCCCACCTGGAGCAGCCAGCCCAGCATCGCGAGCTGGACGTGGCAGTCCTCCACGGTGCGGAAGGGCTTGAGGTAGCGCGCGTAGCCGTCTCCGGGCAGCACGTCCTCCGGGGCCACCGCCACGTCCGCCAGCGACAGCTCCGCGTGGGGCACCTCGGGGATGAAGGGCAGCTCTGGGAGCGCGGTCAGCCGTACACCGGGCCGCTTCGCGTCCACGGCCACCATGCGCAGGCGGTTGCGGCCCTGGGCGTCCTGCCCCTCTGAAGCCACCACCAGCAGCAGCTCCGCGCGCGTGCCCAGCGTGACGAACGTCTTGGTGCCCGACAGGCGGAGGCCCGCGCCGGTCTCCGTCAGCCGCGTCTCGATGGCGTTGGGATGCGCGCCGCCCGGCTCCGTGGCGCACAGGGCGATGGGACGTTCGGCAGGAAGCGCCGGGAACAAGCACCGGTGCGCGGCGTGGTAGCCGGACGCGAAGGCGAACCCCAGCCGGTCCGCGAGGAAGCCCCCGGCCAGCGCCAGGTCGGCGGGCGCGGTGAAGCGGGAGGACAGCGCCAGGTGACGCCGCCACCAGTCCTCCACGGAGTCGAGGACGGTGGGCTCGGCGGATTCGGTGAGCAGGAAATGGAGGACGTCGTTCACGCGGAGGAGTCTACGCCGGGGCACGCATGTCCCGGACGACTTGCCTCACCGATATCGGGCACCTCGCCAGCCCCCCACTCCGTCAACGAAGCCCCAAGGCCTTCGCAGGAGGTCAGGCCCTCCCGCATGGGGAGGGCGCGGCCCCCGCGAACAGGTTCAGCCCGCACGCTTGCGGCTGGGCGACTTCGCCCGCTTCGTCGACTTGCGGGTGTCGGCGGAGGACTTCTTCCCCGCCGCCTTCTTGGCCCCCGCGTCCTTCTTGCTCCGGGACTTGGACTTCGACGCGGACTTCCCGGCGGGCTTCTTCCGGGCCGGCGCCTTCTTCTCCGGGGCCAGGATGGTGCCCCGGCACTGGGGCGCGCCGCAGCGGCAGACGTAGAGCGCCTCGGCGTCCGGCCCCATGTCCTCGGTGCGCTCGTAGCCGTAGTCGTACACCAGCTCATCACCGGGCTCGATGGTGGTGAGGGCGTAGATGTAGATGTGGCCCTTGTCGATGAGGGCTTCGCAGTTGGGCGCACACGAGTGGTTGATGTAGCGCGCCTCGTTGTGAACCGTCCCCGCGTCCAGCACCGTCCGCTTGTCGAGGTTGAACAGGAACGTGTGGTGCCGCGCCATCGCCTCGTCGTCGTAGCGGGTGTCCGCCTCTGCCTGGGTGATGCGCTCACCGAGGTACTCGATGATGCGCGTGCCCTTGCGGATGCGGCGGATGGCGAAGGCGCCCAGGCCCTGGATGGAGGACGGGTGCAGCTCGAAGGGAAGCGGCTTCGTGGAAGGAATGAAGTTGGGTGAGGTCATTCTGTTATGAGCGCCCCAGGTGTTGATGTCGGCCAGGACGCTCCGGCTACGGCGGTGTAGCGTGCACCAGTCCGACTCACGATGAAAGGCGAACGATGATGCGGTGGTGGCTCGTCCTGGGTGCCGTGAACGCGTTCCTCTCCGTCAGCGCGGGGGCCTTCGGCGCGCATGCGCTGCGAAGCCGGCTGCCCCAAGACCTCCAGGTCATCTTCGAGACGGGCGCGCGCTACCACATGTACCACGCGCTGGGACTGGTGGCCGTGGGCTTGCTGGGGCACCTCCGCCCCTCGTCCCTGCTCAACGGCGCCGGCTGGGCGATGCTGGTGGGCATCGTCCTGTTCTCTGGCAGCCTCTATGCGCTCGCGCTCTCCGGCGTGCGCGTGCTGGGGGCCATCACCCCGATAGGCGGCCTGGGCTTCCTCGCCGGCTGGCTCCTGTTCGCGGTGGCCGCCTGGCGCACCACGAGCTGAGCCGCGCTCACTCCCTCCAGGACGGAGGCAGTGGGTAGTACAGGTCGAGGTCGTCGTGGCTGACGAAGCCACACGCCTCCCGCTGCACCATGAAGCACCAGCGCTGGTGCTCGGCTTCCTTGCGCAGGGCCTGGTGGCGGGCAATCCGCGCGCGCCGATCGGCGGTCGGGGGGGAGCTCAGTTGACGTTCCACCTCGGACAGCTCCCGCAGCGTCTCCTCCAGCTTCACTTCCAATTTCCGGAGCGAGGAGGCCTTCTCCGTCTGGAACTCGGCCTCTAGCGCCTGCAGTGCGTTCGAGCGGTCTTGGAAAGCCATGCCCGTCGAATTAACACCCAGGCCTTCCCGCCGCCCGAGCTTGCCCGCTCCACCCCGAGAGAGAGGGGACGAGCCCTCTCTCACGGCGGCACGGACGCCTACGGACGCGACACCGGCTCCGCCTTCACCTGGGCGAAGAGCCGCTCCACGTCCGCCCGGCAGCACAGGTCCGTTCCCTGGGTGAGCAGCGCGGCCGTCCCGGAGGCGATGCCCCAGCGCAGCGCGTCCTCCGTGGGCTGGCCCCGCGCGAGCGCGAGCGTCATCCCCGCGACAAAGCTGTCACCCGCGCCCACCGAGCTGCGCGTCCGCACCGGAGGCGGCGTGGCCCGGAACTGGGCGGAGCGCGTCGTCACCAGCGCGCCGTCCGCGCCCATGGACACCGCCAGCACCTCGGCGCGGCCCTGGGCCACCAGCTCGCGGGCCGCGGCGGCCTGGGTGGCGAAGTCCTCCGTTGACACGCCGCTCAAGTCCCGCAGCTCGCGGCGGTTGGGCTTGGCCATGAACACGCCCTCTTCCAGCGCGGCCCGCAGCGGCGGCCCGTTGGTGTCCACCACCACGCGCACGCCCAGGCGCTTCCCCAGCCGGGCCACGCGGGCATAGAAGTCCTCCGGCACGCCGGGCGCCAGGCTGCCGCTGGCGACGATGAAGGCCGCGCCCACTGCCACGTCCTCCAATGCGTCGAGGCAGCGCTGCCACTCGAGCTCGGACAGCGTGGGCCCCGGCAGGATGAAGCGGTACTCGCGCGCCCCCGTGCCCTCCGCCACCGTGAAGCTCTCCCGGGTCCCGTCCCGCAACGGCACGGAGCGGCGCAGCAACCCCTTGGCCTCCAGGAGCTCCTCCAGCAGGCTCCCGGTGGCCCCGCCCCGCGTGTAGACGGCGATGGACTCACCGCCCAGCTCCCGCACCACCCGCGCCACGTTGATGCCGCCCCCACCCGGGTCCCTGCTCACGGGGCCACAGCGCAGCTTGTGCTCCGGGGTGACCTCCGGCACGGACGTGGCCACGTCAATGGTCGGGTTGAGCGTCAGGGTGACGATGTGTGGCATTGCGAAGAGCCTCCTGGGTGCATGGACGCGAAAGCGCAGAGCCTGCCCCACCCCACGCGCCTTCGCCAGCCACCCGAGCGCGCCAGGTCGCTCCGTCCCACGGGCAACACCCCACCCGCCGCATGGGGCCCTAGGGGGTTGCCTTCCCAGGTAGGCTCGCGAAGATGCGCCCCCATGACTCCGCTCCGTCGCCCCTCACGAGATGAGCTGGACGCAGCCACCGGTCGCACCATGCCGGACGTCATCGCGCCCCGGCTGCGCGTGCTCTTTTGTGGCATCAACCCCAGCCTCTACTCCGCGGTGGTGGGCTACCACTTCGCGCGGCCCGGCAACCGCTTCTGGCCCACGCTGCACGCCGCGGGCATCACCCCGCACACGTTCCAGCCCACGGAGCAGGCCGCCTTGCTCGCGCTGGGCTACGGCATCACCAACGTGGTGGACCGCGCCACCGCCACCGCGGACCTGCTGAACCCCGCCGAGCTGGCCCAGGGCGCGAAGGCGCTGGACGCCAAGGTGGCGCGCTACCAGCCCCGCTACCTCGCGGTGCTGGGCGTGAGCGCCTACCGCATCGCCTTTGGCCGTCCCAAGGCCGCGCTGGGCTCGCAACCCGAGCGCCTGGGCGACACGCGCTTGTGGGTGCTTCCCAATCCCAGCGGGCTCAACGCGCACTACCAACTGGACGCGCTGGGCCGCCTTTTCGCCGAGCTGCGACGCGCCGTGGAGCAGGGCTGACGACTCCCGGTGCGAGTCCACGGCGCCGCGCACACCGTGCCTTGACCCATGGGTGCGCCCGCATGCAACGCTCCGCTCCAGGTTCCCCCCGACCTGCAAGACAACAGGCGCCCCCACCTGGAGCAGACCCCATGGCCTCGAAGGCTTTCGCAGCAATCATGAACGTGTCGCAGCTGCTCCTGGAGCGCGGCTTCGAGACCGCGACCGTCTCGGAGGCCCTGGGCAAGGTGGGCGTCGCGCTCGACGTCGACCGCGTCTACATCTTCGAGAACGCCACCAGCCCCACGGGCGAGGCGCTGTGCCACCAGCGCTACGAGTGGACCGCGGCCGCGGCCTCCGCGCAGTTGGACAACCCCGAGCTCCAGAACGTCTCCTACGCGGAGGTCCTCCCCTCCTGGGTCGGGCCGCTGTCCTCGGGCAAGGCCATCCAGGGACCGCCCCGGGAGTTCGCGTCGCCCGCCCGGGAGCTGCTGGAGAGCCAGGACATCCGTTCGCTGCTGGTCTGCCCCATCACCGTGGGCGGCGAGTGGTGGGGCTTCGTGGGCTTCGACGACTGCAGGACGGAGCGCCAGTGGCCGCCGATGGAGGTCTCCGTGCTCCAGGCCCTCTCCAACGCGCTGGCCGGCTCGCTCCGCCACGCGCGGCTGCGCAGCATGCTGTCCGGCGTGCAGTCCCAACTTCGCACCATCATCCAGCGCTGCGAGACGACGGCGTCCTGACGCGCGCGCCCGTCCGCGAGGCCTCAGCGAAGGAGGCCGGCCTCGCGGGCGAACCCGGCCACCACGGGCGCCACGCGCTCGAAGGCGGCGGCGTTGCAGGCCAGCAGCCCTCGGCGGTTCTGGAGCTCCGAACCGTCATAGGCATACGGCGTCCCACCCAGGTCCGTGAGGATGCCGCCCGCCGCGCGCAGCACGGCTTCGGGGGCGCAGTTGTCCCAGCGGTAGCTCTTGTCGCTGACGTGCAGGTAGAGGTCGCAAGCGGCCTCCGCCAGCAGGCCGCACTTGAGGCCCACCGAACCACACGCCTGCTCATGGGTGATGCCCAGCCGCCGGGCCACCGCGTCCGTCAGGCGCGAGCGGTGTGAGCGGGACACCACCAGCCGCAGCGCGGACGGCTCCGCCGTGTCCGACACCCGCAGGGCACGGCGCCCCTTCGCGTCCTCCACGAAGCCGCCCTGCCCCACCACGCCCCCGTACAGCGTGTCTCCGACGGGCCGGTACACGACGCCCAGCGTGGCCTTCCCCGCGATGGCGAGCCCGATGTGGATGGCGAACTCCCCGTTGCGGTTGACGAACTCCTGCGTGCCGTCCATGGGGTCCACGAACCAGCAGCGCTCGAAGCGGCTCGCGCCGGAGGTGTTGTCGGACTCCTCGGCCACCACGCCGTCCGACGGGAAGGCGGCGCGCAGCGCTTCCACGATGAAGGCGTTGGCGCGCTCGTCGGCCTCGGTGACGGGCCCCATGCCATCCGCCTTGTCATGGACGGCGAAGCGCGTGGCGTAGACCTCCAGGAGGATGGCGCCCGCCTGGCGGGCAACGCGGCGGGCGGTGTCGAGTTCGGCGTCGAGCGTGTGCATGCAGTGGCCACAGTCTGCCCCTCCGTGCGCCTCCAGTCACGGGTGCGCGGGCTCCGGAGGGAGGTCGACGATGAAGGTGGCGCCCTTCCCGGGCAGGCTTTCGACGCGAATCGTCCCGCCGTGCGCCTCCACGAGCCGCCGGGTGATGAAGAGCCCCAACCCCAGGCCTCCGTAGTTGCGGGACGCGGCGCGCTCGAAGCGCTCGAAGATGCGCGACTGTGCCTCCAGGGGAATGCCCATGCCATGGTCCTGGATGCGGATGCGAGCGTCCTCCCCGACGCGGGACACCTCCATGCGGATGGGCGCGCCCGCGCCGTACTTCAGCGCGTTGGTCAGCAGGTTGATCATCACCTGCTCTATCCGGAGCCGATCCCACCGCCCCAGGACAGGCGCGGGCGCCACCAGCTTGAACACGCAGCCCGCCCGGCCCATCTGCCCCCGCAGGTGTCCCGTGACGTCGCGGGCCACCGCCGCCAGGTCCATGTCCTCGCGCCGCAGGTCCACCTGGCTCTCGTTGACGCGCGACACGTCCAGCAGGTGCTCCACCAGGTGCGACAGCCGCCGGAGCTGGTCCCCGAAGACATCCAGCATGGCGGCCACCTTCTCCACGGGAATCTGGCCGGACTCCTGCCGAGTCAGGGTGCGCGTCAGCTGCTGCACGCGCAGCTTCATGGAGGTGACGGGCGTCTTCAGCTCATGCGAGGCAATCGACAGGAACTCGTCGCGACCGCGGATGGACTCCTGGGCCTTGCGATAGAGCTCGGCGTTCTCGATGGCGAAGGCGGCGCGCTGCCCCAGCTCCTCGGCCAATGCCCATTCGCGGGGGCCATACGGACGCCCCGGCTGCGCCGAGACGACGGACAGCACGCCCAGGATGGGGCCCCGCGCCCGCAGCGGGACATTCAGGGCGGCCCGAGCGCTCAGCGCCCTCACCGCGCTCCACCGCTCGTCCTGGAGCCCCTCCGGGTCCAGCAAGCCCACGGCATCCGGGGACGACTCCGAGCGTCCCGTCTCCAGCACCCCGTAGGGCCCCTCCCGCCGACTGGAGGCGGGGGGATGGGCCTGGAGGAACTCGCGAACGGTGCGGCCCCCTTCGGGTGAACTGGCGGCCACGGCCACGGGGCGCAGCGCCGCGTCCTTGTCCAACAGGGAGACGACGCACAGCTCGCCCAAGGTAGGGACGGACAACTCCGCCACGCGCTGGAGCGTGGTCTCCGAGTCGAGCGACGTCACCAGCGCCTGGCTGGCCTCCGACAGGAAGCGCTGCCCCAGCTCCAGCTGCTTGAGCTCGGTGACGTCGGTGGAGATGCCGCACAGCGCGTACATCGTGCCCGACGAGTCGATGAGCGGGAACTTCTGCGTGAGGTGGGTGTGGACGCCGTCTTCCAGGGGGATGCGCTCCTCCCGCTGGACGAGCTCCCCGGTGGTGAAGACAGCCTGGCTCGTCTCATGGAAGCGCGCCGCCAGCGGCCCGGAGAAGAGGTCCAACGTGGACTTGCCAGCGACCTCCTGGAGCGTGTGGTGGAAGAGCCGCTCCCACTCGCGGTTCACGAAGATGTAGCGCTCCTGTCGGTCGAGGATGAAGAACACGGCGTTGGCGTTGTCCAGGATGGCGCGCAGCCGCTTCTCGCTCTCGGCGAGCGCGTCCTCGGCGCGCTTGCGCTCCGTCACGTCGGTCAGCACCGCGAGCGAACGAACCATCCGGCCCGACGCGTCCCGCTCCGAGATGGCGGAGAGGAGGACGTCGACCACCTCGCCGTTCTTCTTCAGAATCTGGTACGGCACGTCCTTGCAGATGCCCGTCTTGTAGAACGCTGGCAGGACGTGCTCGGTCGCGTACCGGCGAGACTCCGGCGTGAAGAAGTCCACGGAGCGGCGGCCCAGGACCTCCTCGCGCGAATAGCCCAGGGTGCGCAGCCAGAACTCGCTGACGCTGAGCAGCCGGCCCTTTGGGTCGATGGAGTGCATCATCGCGGGCGTGTGCTTGTAGAGGCTGCGGAACTTCTCCTCCTCCGCGCGAAGCGCGGCCTCCGTCTGTTTGATGGCGGTGATGTCCCGGAACACGGACACCGCGCCGTACGCATCTCCCGCCGGGTCGGTGAGCACTCGCGCGCCCACCAGCAGCCAGAGCCCCTTGGGGTGGCGGGCGTTGCGGACGTAGAGCTCCGCCTGGTCCACCGCCTCGCCACGCAGCAGGGCGCGGCTGAGCGGCAGCTGCTCGGTGGGATAGGGCGTCACGGTGTCGGGGAGGTAGAGCCCGAAGTACTTCGACCACTGGGACATTGGCATCTGCGGCGGAGGCAGGGCGCCGAACATCTGCTGGGCCATCGGGTTGAGGAGGATGAACCGGCCGTGCCGGTTCACCACCGACACGCCATCTCCCATGCTGAGGAAGACCGCCTCCAGGATGCCGAGCGGGCTGCCACCCTCTTCGTCCGCGAAGGCATACCCTTCGGGCCGCGTGCCCTCTTCCCGGGCGAGCGGAGCCGACATCCAAGTGCTGTCTTCCAGGTGGTCCATGGGAGGGTCGCGTCCAGCGCAAGGAGGCAACGAGGCGCCCTCCCCGTTGGCGTGCCTCCCGTCCACCAACGGCTTCTGGACGCCCTTCCTCGTCAACAATGTTGTCTCGTGGCCACGCCGCCAAGCCGCGCATTCCGACAAGGCCATCGCTCGGTGAAGAAGCCCGTTATAGGAAGGGGCCGTCCCACCGCTTGGAGCCGCCATGCCCGTCACCCTCCGTCCCGCCAGGTCCTCGGATGAGCCCGCCCTGGGCCGCATGGGCGCGGCGCTCGCCCGGCAGCACCACGCCTTCGACTCCGCGCGCTTCATGCTCCCGGACGACGTGGAGTCGGGCTACCGCTGGTGGCTGGGCCGCGAGGCGAGGAAGCCCGACGCCGTTGTCCTGGTCGCGGAGCTGGACGGCGAGCTCGTGGGCTACGCCTACGGCCGCGTGGAGGGCGTGGACTGGAATGCCCTGCTGGACCGCAGCGGCGGCTTCCACGACCTCTGGGTGGAAGAGCAGGCCCGCGGCGCGGGCGTGGGCGTCCTGCTCGCGGAGGAGATGATGAAGCGCCTGACGGCCCTGGGCGTGCCGCGCGTCGTCCTCCACACCGCCGCGCGGAACGCGACCGCGCAGCGCCTGTTCGCGAAGCTGGGGTGGCGCCCCACCATGGTGGAGATGACGCGCGAGGCGCCCGCGGCGAAGGACTGAACCTCCGCCAGCGGCGCCACCTCCCCGCGTCCGAGGAGAGCGGATGCAATCATCCGACCACGGAGACGTACTGGCCGCGATGAGAGGGAGGTCGGAATGAACTGGCTGAGCGGACGCCTCAGGTGCGTCGTGGTGGCATGGGTGCTGGTGGCGTCGCTGGCGGAGGCGGCGAACCGGAAGCAGGAGGTGGACCGGTACATCAGCGGGTTCCACCAGAAGGGCCTGTTCAACGGCACGGTGCTCGTGGCCAATGAGCAAGGCCTCCTCCTCAAGAAGGGCTATGGCTCCGCGAATTTCGAGTGGAAGGTGCCCCACGCGCCGGACACGAAGTTCCGCATCGGCTCCATCACCAAGTCCTTCACGGCGACCGTCATCCTGCAGCTCGTCGCCGAGGGAAGGCTCCAGCTTGATGACCCCATCACGAAGCACCTGCCGGACTACCGGGGTGACACCGGTGGGCGCGTCACCATCACCCACCTGCTGAACCACACCTCCGGCATTCCCAGCTACACGTCGGCCCCCCACTTCAAGGCCGACTCGGTCAACCCCTACGGCGTCGCGGAGTTCGTGAAGAAGTCCTGCAGCGGCGACCTGGCGTTCGAGCCCGGCACGAAGTACGCGTACAACAACTGCGGCTACTACCTGCTGGGCGCCCTCATCGAGCAGCTCACCGGCCAGACGTATGCGCAGGCCGTGCGGGCGCGCATCTTCGGGCCGCTGGGCATGAACGACTCCGGCTATGACGTCACCGCCACGGTGCTGCCCAAGCGCGCCAGCGGCTACACGTCCACGCCAGGCGGGTACGTCAACGCGCCCTACCTCGACATGGGCCAGCCCTATGCCGCCGGCGCGCTGTACTCGACGGTGGAGGACCTGTACCGCTGGGACCGGGCCTTCTACGGCGACACCCTGATGCCCGCGGAGCTCAAGCAGAAGATGCTCACCCCGGGCCTTCAGCACCATGGCTTCGGCTGGGTCATTGCTCCCCTGCAACTGCATGACGGCAAGACGCAGGTTCCGGGCATCTTCCACAGCGGCGGCATCAACGGCTTCTCCTCCCTGCTGGTCCGCGTGCCCGAGCGCAAGGAGGTCGTCATCCTGCTCGACAACGCGTCCCACGGCGGCCTCCAGGAGATCGCGGGCGGCGTGCTGAGCATCCTCCATGGCATCGCCCCACGGCCGGCGCGGATGCCCATCGGCAAGGTGCTGGTGGAAGCCCTCGGCAAGGGCTCCGCCGCCGAGGCCATCGCCACCTACCGCGCGCTGAAGCAGACGAAGGGAGCCCAGTACGACTTCGGCGAATCGCAGTTGAACACGGTGGGCTACCACCTCCTGCGCGGCGGGCGCGTGGCGGACGCCATCGAGGTGTTCAAGCTCAACGTGGAGATGTTCCCCCAGGAGGCCAACTGCTACGACAGCCTCGGCGAGGCCTACGCCGCCCACGGCGACAAGGAACAGGCCATCGCCCACTACCGCAAGTCCCTGGAGCTGGACCCCAAGAACGAGAACGCGGTGAAGGTGCTCAAGGCGCTCGAGCAGCCCGCCGCGACGCGGTAGGCCGCGAGCCTCCCGACGAAAGCACCGGGCCGGGTGCCGCCAGCGTGGGCGGCACCCGGAAGGCGGCGCGCGCCAGGGACTACTTCCCCTTGGCCTGCTCCTTCGTCCACGAGTCCTTCAGCGTCACCGTGCGGTTGAAGACGGGCTTGCCCGGCTTCGAGTCCTTCGGGTCCACGTAGAAGTACCCGGTGCGCTCGAACTGGTAGCGCGACTCCACGGCGGCATCCGCCAGCATCGGCTCGACGCGGGCGTCACGCAGCGTCTGCAGGCTGACCGGGTTGAGGAACGTGGTGAAGTCCTTGGCCTCGTCCGCGTCCGGCGCCTCCACGGAGAAGAGCCGGTCATAGAGGCGCACCTCCGCGACGGGCGCGTTGCCCGGCACCCAGTGCAGCGTGCCCTTCACCTTGCGGCCGTCCGGCGCGTTGCCGCCGCGCGTGGCCGCGTCGTACGAACAGCGCAGCTCCACCACGTTGCCCGCGGCGTCCTTGATGACCTGCTCGCACTTGATGAAGTACGCCGAGCGCAGCCGCACCTCCTTGCCGGGCGCCAGCCGGAAGAACCCCTTCGGCGGGTCCTCCATGAAGTCGTCCGCCTCGATGTACAGCTCGCGCATGAAGGGCACCTGGCGCGTCCCCAGCTCCGGCTTCTGCGGGTGGTTCTGCACCTCCAGCAGCTCCGTCTGCCCCTCCGGGTAGTTCTCCAGCACCACCTTCAGCGGGCGCATCACCGCCATGGCGCGCGGGGCCGTCTCGTTGAGGTCCTCGCGGATGCACAGCTCCAGCAGGCTCATGTCGATGAGCTGCTGCGCCTTGCCCACGCCCACGCGCGTGGCGAAGTCCCGGATGGACGCCGGGGTGAAGCCACGGCGGCGCAGGCCGGCGATCGTCATCATCCGGGGGTCATCCCACCCCGTCACGAAGCCCTCCGTCACCAGCTTGAGCAGCTTGCGCTTGCTCATCACCGTGTAGTTGAGGTTCAGCCGGTTGAACTCGTACTGGTACGGCCGGTCCCCGGCGACGAGGCTGCGGACAATCCAGTCGTACAGCACGCGCCGGTTCTCGAACTCCAGCGTACAGATGGAGTGGGTGATGCCCTCAATCGCGTCCGACAGGCAGTGCGCGAAGTCGTAGAGCGGGTAGATGGGCCACGCGTCGCCGGTGCGGTGATGGTGGGCGCGCCGGATGCGGTAGATGGGCGGGTCGCGCAGCACGGGGTTGGGCGACGCCATGTCAATCTTCGCCCGCAGGGTGTGCTGGCCGTCGGAGAACTCGCCCGCGCGCATGCGGTGGAACAGGTCCAGGTTCTCCTCCACGGAGCGCTCGCGGTACGGGCTGTTGCGCCCCGGCGTGGTGAAGTCGCCGCGGTACTCGCGAATCTCCTCCGGGGACAGGCTGCACACGTACGCCTTGCCCTGCTTGATGAGCTGCACGGCGAAGTCGTAGAGCTTCGGGAAGTAGTCGGACGCGAAGAACTTCCGGTCCGCCCACTCGAAGCCCAGCCACTTCACGTCACGCTGGATGGACTCGACGTAGTCGGTGTCCTCGGTGACAGGGTTGGTGTCGTCGAAGCGCAGGTTGCACTTGCCTCCGTATTGCTGCGCCAGCCCGAAGTTGAGGCAGATGGACTTGGCGTGGCCGATGTGGAGGTAGCCGTTGGGCTCGGGCGGGAAGCGGGTGTGCACGCGGCCCGCGTGCGTTCCCTTCCGCCGGTCTTCCTCGATGATTTCCTGGAGGAAGTTCAGGCCCTGCGTTTCGTTCGTCGTCGTCATGATGGGGGTGAATCCTCGTGAAGCAGCCGGGGGCCGGCAAGGGATTCCTACCTCAGGTGCCGCCCGGCCGGGCCTCCAGACGAAGGCTTGCGCCTTGAAGCGCGCGGAGACCGCGCCCGAAGCCGTAGGAGAGAACCCCGGCGGAGGCCCACTTCATCCCCCCGTCCGGAAGGCGAGGGGCCGGGCCCCTCTCCCTCTGTCAGAGGGACGCGAGCAGCGACTCCCAGTCCTTCAGGGCGCGGTCGGCGGACAGCTCCTCGGCGCGGCGCCGGGCCCGGGCGGACAGGTCGGCCCGGTGCACATCGTCCTGGACGATTCGCGCCAGGGCGTCCGCCAGCGCCTGGGGCTGCTCCATGGGCACCAGGGCGCCGTGCTTGCCATGCTCCAGCACCTCCGCGGGGCCGGAGGGGCAGTCGGTGCTGACCACGGGGCAGCCCAGGGCCAGCGCCTCCAGCAACACCATGGGCAGCCCCTCGAAGCGCGAGGACAGGGCGAAGGCCGCCGCCCGCCGCATCAGCGCATGCGGGTTGGGCGCGAAGCCCGGCAGGAAGACGGAGTCCTCCACGCCCAGCGCCTTCACCAGCGCCTTCAGCTCCGCCTCCAGCGAGCCCTCCCCCAGGATGAGCAGGTGCTGGTCCACCCCGGCCTGGCGCATCAGCGCGTGGCTCCGGATGAGCACGTCGAAGGCCTTCTGGTGCTCCAGCCGTCCCACGGCGATGACCACGGGCTTGCGGAAGAGGGGCTCCGCCCAGTCCGGCAGCGGCTGCTCACCGGCGGCGCGCACGCGGTCGCCATCCACGAAGTTGGGGATGACGTGGAGCTGCTCCGGCCGCACCGGCACCAGGTCCTGGAAGGCCTTCGCGGAATCGTGGCCGCACGCGACGATGCGGCTCATGCGCGGGTAGAGCCACCGCAGGCCCCAGAGCTGCCGCCGGGGCTGCTCCAGGTGGAAGGCGCCCCAGTCGAAGTGAATCATGCCCACCACGGGCTTGCGCAAGAGCCGCCCCACCAGACACGCCAGCAGCGCCGCCCGGCCCTCCTGCCCCGCGACGATGACGTCCACGTCGCGCGCCTCGCGCACCAGCCGCCAGAAGAAGCGCGGCAACATGCCCCGCCGATACTCGAAGGCGTCGGTGCCCCAGACGACTTCGGTGCGTCGCGGAATCCGGTCGCTCTGGCTCTTCGGATGGGGCCGGTGGTGGAAGAACATCTTCGTGTCGAACCGGCTGGGGTCCAGCCCCGCCAGCACGTTGCACACGGACCGTTCGATGCCGCCCGAGCCCAGGAACACCAGCGTGAACAGCACCCGCTTGCGCGCGGCTACTGGAGGCGCCTCGCCCTGTGTCGTTACGAGCATCACCCGCACTCTCGCGCGCTTCGAGACACCGCGGTCCAGAACCTTCGGAGTGACAGGGCTCCCCCGGCTCCAACCTGACCCACCTGCGGTGTAACCAACTTGCATTCGCTCCGCCACCCCCCGGCTCAGCTAGGGTTCGCTTTATTCCAAGCCAATTCTAGATATCCGTGAAAACACGCACCCACTTCCGCTGCCTCATGGCGCTGGCGCCCCTCTGCGTGTTGCTCGCCGCCGCGGGGTATCTCGTGGTCAACGGTCACCGCATCGGCCAGGGCCTGCTGCATCCGCAGCCCGTTCCAGTGACACGTCCCCTGAGGGAGGCGGCGTTGTCGCCGCTGGAGGACGTGGCCTTCACCACGTCCGACGGCGTGCCGCTCAAGGGCTGGTACGTGCCCTCACGCAACGGCGCCGCGGTGGTGCTGGTGCACGGCTTCGCGGACAACCGCGCGCAGCTGCTCTTCGAGGCCCGGACGCTCGCGGGCGCGGGCTACGGCGTGCTGCTGTTCGATTCGCGCGCGCACGGCGAGAGCGGCGGCGACACGGTGACGTGGGGAGACCGGGAGCGGCGCGACGTGACGGCGGCGCTGGACTTCGTCGCGCGGCGCCCGGACGTGGACCCGGGACGGCTGGGCCTCTTCGGCTTCTCCATGGGCGGCACCACGGCGCTGCTGGTGGCCAGCGAGGACGCGCGGGTGAAGGCCGTGGCCGCCGCGGGGGCCTACCCCGCGCTGGAGGCGGACATCTACGCGGGCTATGGCCGCTGGGGTGCGCTGAGCGCGGAGCCCGTGCTGTGGACGCTGCGCCGCGCGGGCGTGACGGTGGACGCGGTGCGCCCCATTGACGGGATGTGCCGGCTGGGCGGCCGGCCGCTGCTGCTGGTCAACGGCGACGTGGACCCGGACGCGCCCGCGAAGCTCCAGGCCAGCCTCTTCCAGGCCGCGTGCGAGCCCAAGTCACTCTGGGTCGTCGAGGGCGCGGGCCATGGCCAGTACGCGCGCGTGGCGCCGGAGGAATACGCGCGCCGGCTGCTCCAGCACTTCGGCGCGGCGCTCGGCGTGCCTCACCCCTCCTCGGGCGGCGCCACCCACTGAGGCGCCGCGTCCAGCGCGGGGCGGTCCTCCAGCAGCTCGTGCGGACGGAAGGCGCCCTTGTAGCGCAGGGACGCGCACGCCAGCACGCGGTAGCCCAGGTAGACGTGGGGGATGCCCCGCGCCTTCGCCAGCTCCACCTGGCGCAGCACGTTGGCCGTGCCCAGCGACAGGCGCGCGTAGGCGGGGTCGTAGAAGAAATACACGGCGCTCCAGGCGCGCGGCGTCTCGTCGCAGATGCCCACGCCCACCAGCCTGGGGCCGCCCTCCGCGCCGTCGTCGTACCACGCCACCTCGCGCGCGGACGGGTGCGGATAGGAGAACTGGAGCGAGTACTCTCGCGCGGTGATGGGCGACGGCGCCCACTCGCGCGCCACCTCACGCTCCGAATGCCACTGGCGGTACAGGGCCAGCCGCGCGTCATCCACGCGCGGCGGCCCCACCTCCACGCGCAGATGCGCGCACGCGGCACGCGCCCGGCGCTGGCTGCGGTTGGGCTGGAAGCCCTCCACGGGGAGGCGCAAGGACACGCAGGCCTGGCAGTCCGCGCAGGCGGGCCTGAAGTACACCAACCCGAAGCGACGCCAGCCACGCACCAGCAGGTGCTCGTACTCCTCCGGCGTGACGTCCTCCAGCACGAGGTTCTCGAGCGAGGCCTGCCGCGCTGGCAGGTAGCTGCAGGCCCGGGGCGGCTCGACTTCGTGTGCCAGGAGGAACGCCATGCGTGGCCTGTTCCTGTCGCGCCCGCCGCCCGGCGTCAAGTCTGACCCGGTGTGTCGAAGCCTCCGCTTCCGGGCAGACACCCGCTCCTCAGAGGGAAAGGCGTCCTCCACGGCAGGCCCGTCTGCCCAGCCGGCAGGCTGGCATGACGTCTGCAAAGCCAACGGCCAGCCTCACGGAGTCGAGGCAGGAGGATGACCATGGCCCGCCACCGCACGCAGCCTTCGCTGAACCGCCTGTCGCGCTGGGATTTCGGTCGAGCGGACAGGAAGGTCCGTGCGGCCACTGGCAGCCATGACTGGGTGGTACTGAGCGCTACACCCCACTCGCGTCCGAGTGGGAATCGCCAGAATCCGGACATTCCTGTCGTACTCGCGGCGGTTCGCGCGCAGGTCGCGGTCGACCCGGCAGAGGCGCATGGAGTGGATTTCGACCTGGCGTTCGCCAGCTACTGAAGTGACTGGATGGCGCGCGGGCTGGCGGCTTCTCAGGCGTGGCCGCCACCGCGTATAAGTCCGCCATGTCCGTCATTGACGTCTCGGTGGTGATGCCCACCCACAAGCGGGAGAAGGAAGTGGTGGAGGCCATCCGCTCGGTCCTCCGCCAGGAAGGGGTGAGCGTCGAGGTCGTCGTCCTGGACGACACGCCCGAGGGCACGGCGCGCGAGGCGGTGGAGGGGCTGAAGGACGAGCGGGTCCGCTACCTGGTGAACGACCCGCCGTCGAAGGGCCGCCCCGCGGTGGTGCGCAACCACGGCGCCACGCTGGCCCGCGGCCGCTACCTGCACTTCCTGGATGACGACGACATGCTCGCGGAGGGCGCGCTGCACGCCATGGTGAGCGCGCTGGACGCGCGGCCGGACGCGGGCGTGGCGGTGGGCTGGGTGGTGCCCTTCGGCGACGACGCGGACTGGCTCAAGGACAAGAGCGCCTACTTCGAGTGGGCCGCCCAGGTGGGCGCCAGCACCCCCAACAGCGCGTGGACGGTGGCCCACATCCTCTTCCGCGGCACGCTGTATGTGAACTCCGCGTGCATGGTGCGCCGCGAGCACTTCGCCCCGCTGGGCGGCTTCGACGCCAGCATCCCCGTCTACGAGGACGTGGACTTCTACCTGCGCGGCATCCGCGCGTTCGGCCACGTCTACGTCAACCGGCCCATCCTGCACTACCGCACCGGCCGGCCGTCGCTGATGCACAACCTGGGCAAGGACGGCACGCTGGTGGTGCAGTCCAACGAGATGATTCACGGCAAGTACCGCAAGGCGAACGGCATGCTGGAGTACCGCCTCATGCAGGCCGCCCTGCGGGTGCTGCCCTTCGAGGTCGCCCGCCGGCTGCCGCTGCGCCTGCGCAACCAGGGGCGCGCGTCATGAGCCTCAAGAGCCGGCTTCTCGGGACCGCCAGGCGCCAGGTGAAGCAGACGCTGCGCCCGGTGCTCCAGCGGGCCATGGCCCCCGCGCGCAACCACATCCCCGCCTCGCACTGGGGCCTGCGGGATGTGCCCGGCCAGGGCCTGAGCCTGGAAGGCGTCCCGCTGGCGCAGCTGGTGGAGCGCTGGGGTTCGCCGCTGCACGTCGTGCACCTGGCGGCGCTGCGCCGCAACGCGGAGCGCTTCCTCGCGGTGCCGCCGGGGCGCACGGGCGGCTGTGAAGTCTATTACTCGTACAAGACGAACCCGGTGCCCGGCGTGCTGTCCTTCCTGCACGGCCTGGGCGTGGGCGCGGAGGTCATCTCCGCCTACGAGATGTGGCTGGCGCTCAAGCTGGGCGTGCCCCCGGAGCGCATCGTCTACAACGGCCCGGTGAAGTCGGAGGCCTCCGTGCGCGAGGCCATCTCCCGGGGCATCCAGCTGCTGGCCGCCAACCACGCGGAGGAGATTGCCGTCTTCGCCCGGCTGGCCGCGGAGCTGGACCGCCGCCCGCGCGTCGCGGTGCGGGTGACGACGGGCAGCGGCTGGACGGGGCAGTTCGGCACGCCCATCGCGGGAGGCGCCGCGCTGCGGGCCTACCAGCAGGCGCGCGGCTCGAAGCACCTGGACGTGGTGGGCCTGCACGCGCACCGTGGGGAAACCCTCCGCACGGAGGGCGACTTCACGGCCTTCGTGGAGTCGGTGCTCGACTTCACGGACACGCTGCACCAGGAGCTGGGGCTGGATTTGGAGGTGCTTGACTTGGGCGGCAGCCTCAACACGCCCACCGTCGAGCACATCGCCGAGCGCGACTGGCGCCTCAACCTCACCTTCTTCCGCGACGTGCCCGCGCCCGACCCGGCGGCGTCGCTGTCCATCGACCGCTACGTGGCGCTGGCGGTGGAGCTGGTGGAGACGCACTACGCGCGCCGCGGACGTCAGCGGCCCCGCATCTTCCTGGAGCCGGGCCGCGCCATGACGGGCGACACGCAGCTCCTGCTGGGCCGCGTGCACGCGCTCAAGGCAGGGGAAGACAGGACGTGGGCGGTGCTGGACGCCGGCATCAACCATGCCGAGTGCGTGCGCAACGAGTACCACCAGCTCTTCCACGTGAACCGGCCGGACGCGCCGGCCGACAAAATCTACACGGTGGTGGGCCCCATCTGCACGCCGGGCGACACGCTCTACCACGCGAAGCGGCTGCCCGACCTGCGCGTGGGAGACACGCTGGCCATCATGGACGCGGGCGCCTACTTCGTGCCCTTCGCCACGTCCTTCTCCTATCCCCAGCCGGCCATCATCGCGCTGGAGGACGGGAAGGAGCGGCTGCTGCGGCGCGCGGAGACGTTCGACGACCTGGTGACGTTCGACGCGCCGGACAGCCGCGCCGCGCTCACCGGTTGAGCACCATCATCCGGAGGAAGGCCCGGGGGTGGCGCGCGGAGCCGTAGAGAATCTGCGCCACCTCCACCGCGGTGGGCATCAGGTCATCCGAGTCGATGAGCGGATCCACCGCCACCCCCTGGTGCGTCTCCAGCCAGCGCCGCCACTGGCGGGCCTCGTCCTCCGGCAGCGCGCCGGACAGCCGCTGGAGGTTGAGCAGCATCTCCAGCGCGATGCGGTTGCAGAACACCTCGCCGTTGCCGCGCCAGTCACGCGCGGCCCGCAGCTCGCGGCGCAGGGCGTCCCGGTCCCCCAGCGCGGCGTGGTAGGCCAGGAGCGGCAGCGGCAGGCCCCGGGCGATGTCGAAGCCCATCTGCCCGTAGTAGCGGGGGTTGAAGTCGATGAGGAGGAAGTCGTCCTTCGTCTGGATGAACTCCACCTCGAAGACGCCGTGGTAGCCCAGGCGCTTGCACAGGCGCTGGAGCCCCGCGGCCAGGTCCTCGCGCACCGGGGCGGACTCGAAGCACACGCCCACGCCCAGCCGCCGCGGGCGCTGGAGCACCTTCATGGCGCCGCGCACCTCGAACAGCTCGCCCGTCTCGTCCACGAAGCCGGAGAGGCTGTAGATGCCCTCCGCCGCCTCCGGGTGGAACTCCTGCACCATGGGGCGCGACACCGCGGGGTCGAAGCGCACCAGCATGGGGGCGTAGCCGTCCCGCGAGAAGGCGCGGTACTCCTCCGCGAGCTGCTCGGGCGCCTGCACCGGCTGCCCCTTGCGGTGGGTGGAGTAGAGAATCTGCGTGGTGGGCTTGATGAGGACCGGGAAGCGCGCCTCGCGCGACACCCCGTCCAGGTCCGCTTCCGACGCCGGGAACCAGGTGCGCGGCAGCGTCAGGCCCACCGCCTGGCCCGCTTCGAAGAGCTTGCGCTTGTTGAGCAGGCCGTAGACGGCGTCGATGCCCGGGTCGTAGAGGTGGAAATACTCCGACAGCGCCTCGCGGTGGACGGACACCAGCCACGCCAGCTCGTCACTCGTCGGGTAGAGCACGTGCCGCATCGGCTCGCGGCGGCCCAGGTCCATCAGCCATTCGATGAAGGCCTCGGCCTGGGACTCCGGAGGACACTGCACGCGGCGGCCCACGAAGCGAGACCAGCTCGCCGGCCCCAGCTTGCCGGGGTCCGCCACCGTGACGTCGATGCCGTTGCGCCCGAAGCAACGCGCGGCCGCGAGCGTGCCGTAGAAGCCCGCAGAGAAGAGCAGCACGGACGGACGGACGGCCATTCGAACCCGGGGTGCCTGCTCCAACATGACGGTGTCGTTCTCCCGCTGCGTTCCCGACACGCCTCACGCGAAGGAGAGGCGGTGCCGTTCCAAGTCCTGGTCACGCGAAGGATAGCCGCACACCACCCCACTTGGCTTCCCTCGACTGCGCCCTCTCCTTCTCTGAGAAAGGCACAGCACCCTGTCGTCAAAAACAGACACCCCCCTTGGGCCTCCAAACAACGTAGCCCTGGGACACGAGCCACGGGTCGGCCTCCACTCCCTCCACGCGCGCGGAGAGCCCCAGCGCGGCTTCGCGAAACGCATCAGGCGGGTGCGCATGGCCCGCGGCTCGCGCCTGCTGCCAGGCGGCGCTCCACGCGGAGAAGAAGTCATGGATGGGCTCACCCGGACGCACCCGGCGGCGCAAGTCCCGGGGCAGCCAGTCACGGAAGAGCATGGGCGCGAAGCCGAGGCTGAAGTCGGTGTGGAACAGGAGCGCTTCGCGCCGCGGCACCTCCGCCTCCTCCCCGACGCCGCGGCGCAGCAGGTGCGCGGACATCACCGCGCCCGTCGCGTCCGCGCTGCCCTCCACCAGCAGGCCCGACGGCAGCAGGTAGCTGGCCAGGGTGCGGTGCACCTCGGGGACGCGCTCGGGAGGCCCCTGGCGAAGCAGGTTCATGGCGCGCACCAGCCGGGCGGGCTCGTCGGGGCGCAGCGGCAACGCGAAGCCACCCTCGCGAAACGACGTGCGGGCCTCCGCGTCCACCTGCGCCGCCCGCGCGCGCTCCGCGTCCAGCTCCACGCCCACCACGGCGAGCTCCGGGTTGAGCGCGCGAAAGGCCTGGGCGCTCTCCAGCGTCGTCCACGGGTGCTCGCCGAAGCCCACGTCGACGAAGACGGCGTGGGCCCAGGGCCCGTCACGCCGTTCGAGCAACGGGCGCTCGAAGCGGCACAGGTACGTGTCCAGCGCGCGCAGGCGCCCGCGCGCGGTCCGCCCGCGTGTCTTCGTGTCCAGCGGAGGCATGGTGCGCTCTTGGGTGAGTCTGGCGTCGCCGTCAAGCCCAGCCTGTGCGGTGCCGCTCCGGATTTTCGCCGGACGCGGCGGGCCCCTAGAGTGAGGGGACCGTGGAAGCCCCCGCCGTGGCGCACGAGGAAGCACCGCCGCTCGTCGACCCCGCCTGGCTGGAGACGCCCGACCTGCGCTCGGACGTGCTGCCACCGGAGACGCCCGCCTGGGACGTTGACGCGGAGGAGGCCGCGTTCGAGCACCGCCTGCGCACCTGGGCCATCCCCGTGGCCCTCCTGGTGTCCTACGGGGTGCTGAGCGGCAACTTCGGCGCCTTCGCGGCCCGTCTCATCACCATGCCGTTCCATGAGTTGGGCCACGCCATGACGGCCTGGTTCTGCGGCCGGTCCGCGTTCCCATCGCTGTGGGTGACCGCCCTCTTCGGCCGCTCCTATTTCCTGGCGCTGATGCTCGCCGCGGCGCTGGGCGCGTGGGCGTGGTGGGGGTTCAGGCGCCGCCAGTGGCTGTGGGTGGCCTGCGCCGCCGTCCTGCTGGCGCTTCAAGCCGTGGGAACGCTGCTGCTGTCACCGCAGACGGTGGACATGCTCATCACCTTCAACGGCGATGGCGGGATGATGGTGCTGGGCACGGTGATGATGCTGACCCTCTACGCCCCGGCGGGCAGCTACCTCCACAAGCAGGCCCTGCGCTGGGGCTTCCTGGGGCTCGGCGCGCTGTCGCTCATGGACGGCTTCCTCACGTGGTGGGAGTCGAAGAAGGACTTCAGCGCCATTCCCTTCGGCAGGATGGAGGGCGTGGGCCTGAGCGACGCCAGCAAGCTGGTGGGGATGCCCCACGACTGGGGCGAGCACCAGCTCATCGGCAGGTACCTGACGCTGGCCACCGTGTGCTTCGCGGTGGTCGCCGGGGTGTACGTGGTGCAGCTCGTGCGCGGCAGGTCCCGGCTCGCCGCGCGCTGAGTGCCCGCGCGGCGGACACGTCAGGCCGCGTCGCCGTAGGGCCACACGAAGCCGGGGTGGCGCACCACCTCCGGCGTCCGCGCGCCCTTCCAGCGCAGCGACTCTCCCGGCCGCAGCACCAGGGGCTTGGGCGCGTCCTTCATCGTCCGCCGGACCTCGGCGAGCCGCTCCGGATAGGGGTCGGCGTCCGGGTTCTCATCCAGGTGGCTGGCGCCGCTCACGGGCTCGCCAGGATAGCCCGCGTAGCGAGGCCCCATGCCCTCGCGCCAGTACCAGGGCGCCCCACCATCCGCGCAGGGCACCACGTAGCGCGCGCCCAGCAAGGCGCCATAACGCAGCGCCTCCTCCGGCCCGGCCATGAGCCGCTGCGGCGCCTTCAGCATCGCGCGGGGGACGTTGACCAGGAACGCCTCCAGCGTGGTGAAGCCGAAGAAGATGGGCGCCAGCCGGAACCCGCGGACGCCGCAGAAGAGCACGTCCACCGGAGCCTCGCGGCGCACGCGCCGGCACACCGCCGCCATGTCCCCACGCACGTCATGCCCCGAGTCCGCGAAGAACGCCGCGGAGAAGCCGGGCGCCCGCACCAGCCACGCGTTGCCCTCGTTGAAGAGGTCCGGGTACGGGCCTTCGCCATCCGTGGGCTGCTCGCCGTAGAACGGCAGCGCGCGCACGGTGACGTCGCCCACCTGCCGGGACTCGCCCCAGCGCAGGGGCTCCACGCGCGTGAAGCCCAGCTGCGACAGCCGCAGGGCGCAGTCCGTGGAGAAGAGACTCTCACGCGCCACCGCCGGCACGAAGATGCGCGTGTCGCGAGGCAACTGCAGCAACGAGCCCAGGTGGAAGTGGTCCCCATGTGAATGGGTGATGACCACCGCGTCCACCCGCCCCACGTCGCGCGGCTGCATCGCCGCATAGCCCGGCAAGTCCACCGCGCCTTCGGGCCGGAAATACGGGTCCACCAGCACGCGCCCCTCACGGCCTGTGACCAGCACCGTGTTGTGCCCCACGAAGAGCGCGCCGGGCGCGGGAACCTCCACGGGCGCTTCATGGCGCACGAGCCAGCCCGCCTGCCCCAGGTCCGCCACCAGCTCCGCCAGCACGGGCAGCGCCGCGAAGGCCCGAAGCTCCGCGCGCGTGGCGCCGCGCGCGAGCGCCGCGAAGAAGTCCGCCACGGCGGGCCACTCGGGCGCACGCACGGGCACATCCAGGCCCAGCGCTTCCTGGCGAAGGTGCAGCACGCGCGGCCGGTGTCGCGTGGCCTCCGGGAACAGCACGTCGGGGCGCAACACGCGGCGCCCCATGCGCCGCTGCTTCCCCACGCACAGCGCGGCATAGCGTGGGGTGTCCTCCAGCCAGCGCACCAGGGCCTCCGCGTCGTGCAGCGCGCCCTCGCGCCCCAGCGTGGCGACGTGGCGCTTCAGCGGGAGGAAGGCACGGCGGACAGGACGCGCGGTGGGCCCCTGGATGCTGCAGCCCAGGTCCTCATGGTGGTCGGCCTCCGTCCGGGCCGAGGCGAGCACGGCCAGGCTGACGCCCCGGTGCAGGGTGAATCGCATGGCGGCGGATGTTGCCATGCGTCACGCGCGGTGCGGCGTTTCTCCAACGTCCGGGCGAGCGGGCGGACCGTCCCCCTCACCCGACGGCCCAGGTTGTGACAGGAGCGTGGAAGGCCGGTACCCTTCGGCGCCGAATGTCATTATCAGCCCCCTCGCTCCCTCCGGAGCCCCCTTCCCCGTCCTCGGGTGGCACCCTCGCGGAGCCCTCCCAACGTCGCTTCCAATGGCTGCCCCCCGTGGGGACGTGGAAGTACCACCTGCTCCTGAGCGCGGTGGCCCTGTTCGTCCTGGGGCCCCTGGGCGGCATCGCCGCCTCGTACATGAACTTCAGCGTGGGCTTCTTCGTCGGCGGCCAGGTGCTGGCTGGCATCCTCGGCAGCGCCGTCACCTACGGGTACGGCGCGGAGGGCAAGCACGGCGCCAACTACATGCAGACGATGGCCGCGTCGGTGGCCTCGCTGTGCGCCATGTCCGTGCTCATCCAGTCCATGGTGTGGCTGGGCATGGAGATGCCCGCCGCCTGGAAGCTCATGCTCTTCGTCGGCTGCGTGGGCATGTTCGCGGTGGGCGTGGGCATGCTCTACACGCCGCTGCTCGTGGACAAGCTCCAGCTCGACTATCCGTCCGGGCTGGCGGTGGCCAACATCCTGCGCGCCCTCACGGACAAGCGCCTGCTCAAGGCGTCCATCTCCAAGCTGGGCGGCGGCACCCTGCTGGGCGCCCTGGCGGCGTGGATGACGGAGAAGGTGGCCTTCGTCGCCTCCCTCGGCACCAGCGCGGCGACGCTGGGCGCGGGCATGATTGTCGGCAGCCGCATCACCGTCCCGGCCATCGTCATGGCCGTCATCGGCGCGGTGCTGATGCCCACCCTCCGGGAGATGGGCTGGCTCGGCCCTCAGGACCCGTTCCGTAAAATCGGCTTCGTCATCGGCCTGGGGATGATTTGCGGCGCGGCCGTGGTGGACCTGTCGCTGCTGGCGGTCCAGGCGGCGAAGCGCATCCGCGAGCGGGCCGCGACGAAGGACGAAGCGGCGGAGGAGTCCTGGAAGAAGGTCAACATCCCCCGGCTGCTGGCCTGGGTGGGCGTCTGGGGCGGCGCGACGCTGGTGGTGGGCACGCAGGTGCTGGACCAGCCCGTCGGCTGGCTCCTCTTCGGCATGCTGCTGGCCCTGCTGTTCGTGCTCATCAACGGAATCTCCTTCGGCATCACCGACCAGAACCCCATCTCCAGCGCCTTCGTCATCTCCGTGCTGATGATGTCCATGATGGGCCTGCGCGTCCCGCTGGTGGGCATGATGGCCGCCACCATCCTGCTCATCTCCACCTCGGTGGGCTGCGACATGCAGCAGGACCGCTCCACCGGCTGGCGCCTGGGTACCAACCGCGTCACCCAGTTCCGCTATCAGGTGCTGGGCGTCATCATGGGCGCGCTGCTGTGCGTGGGCCTGGCGCGCGTGTTCATGACGGCCTACCCGGCGCTCACCATCAACCAGTTGGACAACCCCAACGCCGAGGTGGGCCAGTGGGGCTCCGCGATGACGTACAAGCTGGTGGGCGCCATCCGCGACCTCGGCTCGCTGTCGCAGGCCGTCGTGAGCGCCCTGCTCCTCGGACTGGCCATCGGCTTCATCTACGAGCTGCTGCGCAAGGTGGTGCGAGGCAACGCGCGCTACCAGCGGTACGTGAAGGGCTCTCGCGCGGGCTTCGCCGTCGGCTGGACGGTGGACGCCCTCCTGCTGCCCAGCCCCTACGCGTCGTCGTTCGGCGGCTTCGTGGCGTTCCCGGTGTCGCTGTGGTTCGGCGCGGGAGGCATCGTGACGTCCGTCTGGAACACGTTCTCCAAGCGCGGGCAGCCGGCGGTGAGTGGCAGCCCGGGTGAAGGCGAGGCCCTCCCGGAGGACATGAGCACCATGTCCCTCATGGGCGGCGGCCTCATCGCCGGTGAGTCGCTGTTCTTCCTCATCGCCGGCCTCATCGGGCTCGCGTCGCTGTTGGCGTAGCAGCCCCTGCGCAGGCCCTCGCGGCGGCGCGGGGGCCGAGTTGACAATTCCCCGCGCCGCTCGCATCTTCTTCGCCGTGAGCTTCGTCATCACCACCACGACCACCGGCACCACGACTCGCTTCGGCGGGCGTGGAGCCGTGCGCGTCATGGGGTGAGCTGACGAACGCACGGTTCCCTGCCCCGCCTTCTCCGGCCGGGGCAACCGTGCGCTCGCTCAGCGCTCCGACCGGATGGCGTTTCACCCTTCCGAATCGGAGACGAAGCAATGCTCGACGAACACGACCACCGCGCGCTGGGCCAGCGCCTGGACCTCTTCCACCTGCAGGAAGAGGCCCCCGGCATGGTGTTCTGGCACCCGCGTGGACTGCTGCTGTACCGGCTGCTGGAGGAGCACGTCCGCCAGCGCATGCGGCGCGAGGGCTACCAGGAAGTCCGCACCCCACAGCTCTACGCGCAGCCCTTGTGGGAGCGCAGCGGCCACTGGGACAACTTCCGGGAGCACATGTTCCTGGTGGAGGACGGCGCGCGGCACCTGGGCGTGAAGCCGGTGAGCTGCCCCGGCCACATCGAGCTGGTGCAGCGCATGGCGCCCAGCTACCGGGACTTGCCGCTGCGCCTGGGCGAGTTCGGGCTGGTGCACCGCGCGGAGCCCGGCGGCGCGCTCCACGGCCTGTTCCGCCTGCGGCAGTTCACCCAGGATGACGGCCACATCTTCTGCGCCGAGCCGCAGGTGGTGCCGGAGGTCGTCCGCTTCGCCCGCTCGCTGAAGGACTTCTACGCGGGCTTCGGCTTCGACGACGTCCAGGTGGCCTTCTCCGGCCGGCCCGCGTCGCGCGCGGGGCGCGATGCGCTCTGGGACAAGGCCGAGTCCTGGCTCCTCCTGGCCGCGAAGGAAGCGGGGCTCCACTGCCACATGCAGCCGGGCGAGGGGGCCTTCTACGGGCCCAAGCTGGAGTTCGTCTTGAAGGACCGGCTGGGGCGCGCGTGGCAGTGCGGCACCATCCAGTTGGACCTCGTGCTGCCGGAGCGCTTCGACCTCCACTACATCGACGCCTCGGGGGCCCGCGTCCGTCCGGTGATGCTTCACCGCGCGCTGCTCGGCAGCCTGGAGCGCTTCATCGGCGTCCTGCTGGAGCACCACGGCGGCGCGCTGCCCGCATGGCTGGCGCCGCAACAGGTGGTGGTGGCCGCCGTGGGTGAAGGCGTGGTCGACTACGCCGAGCGCTTCGCCGCGAAGCTCCAGGCGGCGGGCTGCCGCGCCAGCGTGGACCGGCGGGGTGAGTCCCTGTCCCGCAAGGTCCTGGATGCCCACGCGGCGGGCGTCCCGTGGCTGGTGGTGGCGGGCGCACGCGAGGTGGCCGCGGGCAACGTCCGCCTGCGGCAACGAGCTGGCGCGCAGCGGGACGTCCCGTGGGAGGACGCGGCGGCGGAGCTCGTCGCCGCGTGTCGTCCGGCCCCGGACGCCTGAGGGTGACACCGGGGCGCGGGCGGTGAAGCGCGCCGCTCGCGCCCCGAGGCCTCAGCCCTGCTGGAGCCGCTCCAGCACCTCGCCCGCGTGCAGGACCTCCTCCGGCACCGTGGCCAGGTCGTCCAGGCTCAAGAGCCCCACCGGCCGCCGCTCGCCATCCACCACTACGAGGCGGCGCACCATCTTCTCCTCCATCGTCCGTTCCGCCACCTCGAGCGTCGCGTCCACGTCGCAGGTGATGACCGTGGCCGTCATCACCTCGCGCACGGGCGTGGTGTTCGGGTCCTGCCCCAGCGCCGCGGACCGCACCGCGATGTCCCGGTCCGTCAGCATGCCCACCAACTGCCCACCCTCCAGCACCGGCAGCGAGCCGATGTTGCACGTGCGCATCCGCAGCGCCGCGGCCCGGATGGGCTCACCTGCTTCGATGGTCTCCAGGTTCTTGGTCATCAGCTCGCCAATCCGCATTGCACGCTCCTTGCCTGGCATGACGCCCCTCCCCACCCTCGTTGAACCCCGGCGCCCCGTCGCTGCCTCCCAGATTACGCCTGTCCCTGGAGCGAGGCGCCGGACAGGCCTTCTCACACCTTGCCGCCCACCAGGCGCGACGCTGGGGCAGGATGCGCATCTGAAGTGCGCGTGGGCCCCGGTCCGGGCCCGGACAAGGAGCAGGAAGGCATGGTCGACAAGCTCACCCTCAGCGACGACGAGTGGCGCAAGCGCTTGAGCCCCCAGGAGTATGAAGTCCTCCGCCGCCACGGCACCGAGCGACCTGGCTCCGGGTGCTTCCTGGGCACGAAGACGCCGGGCACCTACGTGTGCGCGGGCTGCGGCAATCCCCTGTTCAAGGCGGGCACGAAGTTCGAGTCCGGCACGGGCTGGCCGTCCTTCACGCAGCCGGTGGTGGCCGACGCGGTGACGGAAATCCAGGACGTCTCACACGGAATGGTTCGCACCGAGGTCCGCTGTGCGCGCTGCGACGGGCACCTGGGCCACGTCTTCCCCGACGGGCCGCCGCCCACCGGCCTGCGCTACTGCATGAACTCGGTGTCCATGAAGCACGTCCCGGAGGGGCAGCCGCTGGAGTTGGTGAAGGCGTAGCCTCAACACGGAATGGGAGAGCGGGCCGGGTGATACGCCGGCCCTGCTCCCCGCCCGGTGCCCTCGCGGCGCTCAGCCCAGCCAGACGCGGGCGTTGCGGAACATGCGCATCCAGGGGCCGTCGTCGCCCCACTCGCGAGGCCGCCACGAGTGCTGCACGGAGCGGTGTACGCGCTCCGGATGCGGCATGGTGATGGTGAAGCGCCCATCCCGCGTCGTCAGGCCGGCGATGCCGTGGGGTGAGCCATTGGGGTTGGCGGGATACGTCTCCGCCACCCGGCCGTGGTTGTCCACCCAGCGCGTCGTCACCAGCCCCTGCCCGTTGACGCGGGCGGCGTCCTCCGTGCTGGGGAACTCCGCGCGGCCCTCGCCGTGCGAGGTGACGATGAGCATCCGGCTGCCTTCCATGCCCTGGTAGAAGAGCGACGGCGTCTTCGACACCTCCACCAGGGACAGGCGCGCCTCGTACTGCTCGGAGGCGTTGCGCACGAAGCGGGGGAAGTGCTCCGCGCCCGGGATGATGTCCTTGAGCTGCGACATCATCTGGCAGCCGTTGCACACGCCCAGGCCGAAGCTGTCCGGCCGAGCGAAGAAGGCGGCGAAGGCGTCCCGCGCGCGCGGGTTGAAGAGGATGGACTTCGCCCACCCGCCACCGGCCCCCAGCACGTCACCGTAGGAGAAGCCGCCACACGCCAGCACGCCCTTGAAACCTTCGAGCGACACCCGCCCCGACAGGACGTCGCTCATGTGGACATCCACCGCGGCGAAGCCCGCCCGCGTGAAGGCCGCGGCCATCTCCTGCTGGCTGTTGACGCCCTGCTCCCGCAACACGGCCACGCGAGGACGGGCCCCCTTCAAGATGAAGGGTGCGGCCACGTCCTGGGCCGGGTCGAACGTCAGCTTCGGCGAAAGTCCCGGGTCCGCGGCGTCACTCCTCGCGGCCGCCTCCTGGTCCGCACAGGTGGGGTTGTCGCGCAGCTTCTGAATCTCATGGCTGACGCGAGACCAGGTGCGTCGCAACGCCAACGTGTCCGCCGACAACAACGTGTCGTCCCCATGGCGCACGCGCACCTGCAACGCCGTCACCGGGCGGCCCAGCTCGTGGACGTCCCGCGACAAGCCCTGCTGCGCCAGCACCTCACGCACACGCGCCACGTCCGAGGCGCGCACCTGCACCACCGCGCCCAGCTCCTCATTGAAGAGGGCCGCCGTCACGTCACCGCCCAGCGGCGCCAGGTCCACGTCCAGACCACACCGGCCCGCGAAGGCCATCTCGCACAGCGTCGCCCAGAGGCCGCCGTCGGAGCGGTCGTGGTACGCCAGCAGCGCGCCGCTTTCGCTGAGCGCCTGCACCGAGGCGAAGAAGCCGCGCAGCAGCGCGGGGTCCTCCACGTCCGGGCTCTCCGGCCCCACCTGCCCGTGGACATGCGCCACCACGGAGCCGCCCAGGCGCTGCTTCCCGCGCGCCAGGTCGATGAAGAGCAGCCGCGTGTCGGCCGCCACGTCCACGAGCTGCGGCGTCAGGGACTTGCGCACGTCCAACACCGGCGCGAACGCGGAGATGATGAGCGACACCGGCGACGTCACGGCCTTGCGGGCGCCGCCCTCCTCCCAGACGGTGCGCATGGACATGGAGTCCTTGCCCACGGGGATGGTGAGGCCCAGCGCGGGGCACAGCTCCATGCCCACCGTGTGGACGGCGGCGTAGAGGCTGGCGTCCTCGCCCGGGCTGCCCGCCGCGGCCATCCAGTTGGCGGACAGCTTCACGTCGGACAGCTTGCCGATGCGGGCCGCGGCGATGTTGGTGAGCGCCTCGCCCACCGCCATGCGCGCCGAGGCCGCCGCGTCGATGAGGGCCAGCGGCGTGCGCTCGCCCATGGCCATGGCCTCACCTGTGGTGCTCGTCACGGTGGACAGCGTCACCGCGCAGTCCGCCACCGGCACCTGCCAGGGGCCCACCATCTGGTCCCGGCTGCTGAGCCCGGACACGGTGCGGTCGCCGATGGTGATGAGGAAGCTCTTGTCCGCCACCGTGGGGTGGCTCAACACGCGCTCCGCCAGCACCGCCAGCGAGCCATCCAACGTCAGCGGCGCGAACGACACCGGGCGCGACGTCACGTCGCGGTGCATGCGCGGCGCCTTGCCGAACAGCACGTCCATGGGCAGGTCGATGGGCGCGTTGCCGAACTGCGTGTCCGACAGCGTCAGCGTCTGCTCGGCGGTGGCGTCACCCAGCACGGAGAAGGGCGCGCGCTCCCGCTCGCACAGCGCGGCGAAGCGGGCCAGGTCCTCCGGCGCGACGCCCAGCACGTAGCGCTCCTGCGCCTCATTGCACCAGATTTCGACCGGCGACATGCCCGGCTCGGCGTTGGGCACCGCGCGCAGCGCCAGGCGCCCACCCAGGTCGTTGTCGTGCGCCAGCTCCGGCACCGCGTTGGACAAGCCGCCGGCGCCCACGTCGTGGATGGAGCGGATGGGGTTCTTGTCGCCCAGCGCCCAGCAGCCGTCGATGACCTCCTGACAGCGCCGCTCCATCTCCGCGTTGTCCCGCTGCACGGAGGCGAAGTCGAGGTCCGCCGCGCTCGCGCCCTGTGCCATGGAGGACGCCGCGCCACCGCCCAGGCCGATGAGCATCGCGGGCCCGCCCAGGACGATGAGCTTGTCGCCCGGCTGCAAGCGCCCCTTCTTCACGTGCGGCGCGCGGATGTTGCCCAGGCCACCGGCGATCATGATGGGCTTGTGGTAGCCGCGCACCTCCACGCCAGCGGGCGTGGGGACCTGCACCTCGTAGCTGCGGAAGTAGCCCGTGAGGTTCGGCCGGCCGAACTCGTTGTTGAAGGCCGCGCCGCCCAGCGGGCCGTCCACCATGATGTCCAGCGCGGAGACGATGCGGTCCGGCTTGCCGTAGGGCTGCTCCCAGGGCCGCTCGAAGCCGGGGATGCGCAGGTGGCTCACACTGAAGCCGGTGAGACCCGCCTTGGGACGGGCGCCACGGCCGGTGGCCCCCTCATCGCGAATCTCGCCGCCCGCGCCAGTGGCGGCGCCCGGGTACGGGGAGATGGCCGTCGGGTGGTTGTGCGTCTCCACCTTGATCATGATGTGGGCCGGCTCGCGCACGGAGCCCCACTCACCGGTTTCAGGGGATGGGAAGAAGCGGTCCACCTCAAAGCCTTCGATGACGGCCGCGTTGTCCTTGTACGCGCCGAGCACGCCCTCCGGGTGCTGGACGTAGGTGTTCTTGATGGCCTGGAAGAGCGAGCGCTCCCGCGGCTCGCCGTCGATGCTCCAGCTCGCGTTGAAGATCTTGTGCCGGCAATGCTCGCTGTTGGCCTGCGCGAACATCATCAGCTCGACGTCGGTGGGGTTGCGCTTCAGCTCGGTGAAGCGCGCCACCAGGTAGTCCATCTCATCGTCGGCCAGGGCCAGGCCCAGCTCGCGGTTGGCGGTCACCAGCGCCGCACGGCCTCCGCCCAGCACATCCACCGTCGTGAAGGGCCGGGGCGTGTGCCCGGCGAACAGGATGGCCGCGTCCTCCAGACGCCCCACCACCGCCTGCGTCATCCGGTCATGCAACACCGGCTTCAGGTGCTCCAGCTCCGTGTCCCGCAGCGCCTGCCCGTCGGGGCCCGCGATGAAGAAGGCGGTGCCGCGCTCCATGCGCCGCACGCGCTCGCCCAGGCCGCAGTTGTGGGCAATGTCCGTGGCCTTGGAGGACCACGGGGAGATGGTGCCCGGCCGAGGCAGCACCAGCAGCAGGCTGCCGGTGCGCGCGCCCGTGGCCACACGAGGCCCGTAGTCGAGCAGGCGGCCCAGGGTGGCCAGGTCCGCCTCGGAGAGGGGCACCGGCACGTCGATTAGGTGCACGAACTCCGCATAGATGGACGAAACGGAGGGCACCCGCTCGCGGCACTGGGCCACGAGCTTGGCGAGCCTGAAGTCAGAAAGGGCCGGAGCCCCACGCAGGGTGTGCATGCTGGACATGGGTCGAGGTCGTGGCTCTGGGTAACAGCGGGGCCGTCCTTATCACCGTGCGTCGGCCCGGCGCGTGAAGAGTTCACGCCGGGACGCCTGCAGGACGTGCGGGCAGGAGCCACGGTAGGTGTCAGCCGCACGTCAGAGCCTGCGCAGCGCTCGCGACAAAGCGGGAAGCACCGCCAACGGCCTCATCGGTCCCCCAGTGCCACCCCGAGCCCCAGGCACCAGGAGAACCCATGCGCCCACGTCACGCCGGGGGGACGCAGGCCCTGGTAGAGCACCTCCGTGCTGGCGACGAAGTTCGCGCCCAGCGGCACGTGCGCGCGCAGCCCCACCGGAACCCCCAGGCGCGTGCCACCGCCCTCCCACGCGCGCAGCCCCACGCCCGCGGAGGCACGCACGTCCACGCCGAAGGCATAGCTCGGCCGCCAGGCGATGAGCGGCGGAGACAGGACCGCGAAGGCCCAGCCCCCCACGGGCCTGGACCGAAGCGCCGCGCCGCCCTCCAACCCGCGCGTCCAGTCCACCGACAGCCCCAGGCCATGAGGCAGCGGGAGCGAGCCCCGCAGGCCCGCGACGGGCGCGGCGCCGAGCGCATCGGAATAGATTCCGCCCAGCAACTCCAACGACAGCTCGGGCGAAGGCTGGAAGCCGCGCAGCGCGACGAACGCCGCATCCGGAGCCGTCACCTCCCCGAAGCGCTCCGCCGCCCACGCCAGGAACGCGCCGGAGTACGCCACCGCCGCGGCCACGCGCGCATCCATGAAAACCGCCGACGCTTCGGGAGGAATGCGCCGCACCCGCCCCTTCCACCGCACCTCGCCGAGGCCGAAGGCGTTGCCCACCGGGCCATAGCCACCAAAGGCGCCCGGTGACGCCGCGTCGGGCTCGGACCAGAAGGCGCTCCAGGGCAGCACGTCCCCCGCTTCCGTCGCCAGGGACTCGGTCCTGACGGCCTCCAGCGTCTCCCGTGCGAGCGCCCGCTGCGCGTCCGTCCCGGACATCGGCGGCACCTCGCGACGAGGCAGGCGGCCCAGCGAAGCGCGGGCGCCGTATCGCTCGAAGCGGTCCGTGAGCCCGTGGTTCACCGGAACGACGTGGGGCGGAGACGCCATGTCCTGGAGATGGTGGGCCAGGTGGCCGGCGCGGTCCCAGGCACGCGGCAGGTCGCCGTTGCGCGCCGCCTCCAAGGCGTCCTCCCAGAGCGCACGCACCCGCTCCTCGGAGCCTCGCCGCAGCGCGGAGGAGAGCGCCCCTTCCGGCCGATAGAAGTGGTGCCAGCCCGTCCATTTCACGTGGAGGTTCAGGTCCTCCGCGGTGGCGCCATGCACCACGGAGTCCCGGTGGGCCTCCAACTCTGCCTGGGCCCCCGCGGCCACCGCCGCGTCGAGCGCGGCCTCCGTCAGCGCGCGGTGGTCCTGGACCGTGAAGGCCCCCGCTCGAAGCGGGAAGGCCCCACACAGCAGCACGGCCAGCAGGAGTCTCCAGGGCATCGGACGGCGCATCGCAGGAGCCAGCAACCTTCACGGTAGACAGCACGTTCCACCCGGGAACAACCGCCGCGCGGGATGCCTCCTCAGCAGGCGTGCGCTCGCGCCGCTATGCAGCTTCGCGCTCCGGGGCCTCCGGAGGCGGAGCCTCCAACGTCGCCAGGTGGGCCCTGGCCAGCGCGAGGTTGTCGTTGTCCAGCGGGTGGAAGGAGGGACGCAGGTACTCCCGCAAGCCCCGCCCCAGCACGCGGAACAGCACCGGGTCCTTCCGGTGGGCGCGCCACAGCTCGCGCAGCAGCCCCGTCCACCCCAGCCCGCGCTCCTGGCGCAGCAACGTCACCGTGGCGGCGAACCACAGAACGAAGAGGGACACCCCGCCCAGCACCATACCCAGCACGCGCAGCCCATAGCCCGGTGCCACCTTCCGCAGCACATCGAAGGCCACCGCCTTGTGCTCAATCTCCTCGGCGGCGTGCCACTCGATGAGGTCGCGCATCGCCGGGTGGCCGTCCGCGAACACGCCCAGCGTCAGCGTGTTCTCGCCCATCAGCGCCGTGTAGTGCTCCAGCGCGGCGGTGATGGACAGCCGCAGCGACGGCGGGAGCTTCGCGTCGATGACGCCCCAGAGGAATGAGTCGTACCACCGCATGAAGCGGTGGAGGTCGTAGCCCTGGGACTCCAGCAGCTCGATGTAGTCCTGGTGCTCGCGCGCGTGCTGGCCTTCCTGCGCGAAGAAGGCCTTCACCTGCGCGCGCAGCGCGGGCGTGTCCGCCAGCCGCGGCATGTAGTGGTTGACGCTGCGCACGAAGAACCGCTCGCCCTGGGGGAAGAGCAGGTTGAGCCCGTTCCACAGGTGCGTGGTGCCAGGGCCGTTGGGGTGCCAGATACGCGGGAAGCTCGCGTCGAAGGAGAACTGGAGGTGCGGTCGCGGCCGGATGCGTCCGGGGTCGTGGGGGGAGACCATGGGGAGCTCTCGTGACGGAAGACCAGGAAGGTTCAAGGAAGTGCCGGACGTCGCGGATGGAGCCTGCTGGCGGCCTCCGCGACGAGCACGTCCCGGAAGGACAGCAGCTGCTCGCGCGTGCCCAGGGCACCACTGCCCGCGAGCGCCGCGAAGTAGCGCTTGCGCACGCCCGAGGGCGCCGCGTGGAGGACCTCCGTCACGCAGAGGGCCACGCCGCCCCCCACGGCACACAGCGGCCGCATCGTGTTGAAGAAGAGCGGGGGGTGCCGCGCCAGCGCTTCATCATCGTCGACCTCCAAGGTGATTTTGGACAACAGGGCGTTGCCGCCCAGGGCGGCGGGCACCTGCCGCAGCAAGGGCGTGAAGGCGAAGCCGTGCGTGGTGAGCGAGGGCATCCACCACGGCAGCGCGGGTGAGTACAGCGTGGAGAAGATGTCCTCCAGCACGCCGCCGCCTCGCCGCGTCTGCTCCAGCACGTGCGCGACGTGCGCGGGCGTCATCGGCCCCGTGCGCGTCCGCGAGGGCACCACCGCGATACCAATGCGCCGCCACTTCCGCGCCACGGCGTGCGGCGACGCGGGCAGCACCGGCACCAGCAGCGTGGGGTTGTCGACGGGGAACACGCCCTCGCCGGCCCGCTGAACCGACTGGAGCATCGCGCAGGTGAGGTTCCGGAAGTCGAGCCCCTCCGGCAGCTCCACGCGCAGCAGCGGCGACGGCTCCTCGGGGCCGGTGAGCCACTCGCCCGGCGCCGCGCGGGCGTCCCGGCGCGGCAACCCCTTCGAGGCGGCCAGCGAGAGCTCGGCCATCGCGGTGCCATCCATCACCAGGTGGTCGAAGCTCAGCTCCAGCGCGCCCGTCGCCGCGTCCACGCGCGCACCGAACCAGGCGCTCGACGTCAGCAGATGGGACGTCCAGGCGCTGTCGCCTCGCGAGGCGCGGTCCACCAGCACCTGCGGGAACAACCCATCCCGGCGTGCCTCCGCCAGCGTGCGGCTGGGCGTGCGCGCCAGCAACGCCGCCACCGCCTCATGCGTCAGCGCCGCGTCGTCCAGGGACATCCGCACCACCCGGACCCCACCATCCTCACAGGTGACGGCGGCGGTGAGGACGTCCTCGTCTTGAGCGCGTTGGCGTGCGTCGGCGCCCTCCCGGCCCAGGCGCGCCACCCAGACGTCCAGGGGCTGGTTCTGCCGGCGCACGCCGCGGCTGTCTCGGTACCAGCGCGCCACACCCGCCAGCAGCACCGGCGCCCACGCCCCACCTGCCGTGTCCACGCCCAGCGGCTGCACCGTCACCATGATGCGGCGCGAGCGGGGCTCGGTCGTCAAGAACTGCTCCCACGTCGTCAACGCGGGCACCACCTGCGTCGGCTGTCGCGCCGGGAACGCACGCCGCCACCCGTCGCAGAAGCGCACGAGCCCGCTGATGGCGTGACGCGCCACCGGATGCAGGTGCGGGAACTGATGCGTCAACGCCGCATGCACGCGTCCCACGACGCCAACGTCCTGGGCTTCAACCGGAAACGGGAGGGGACCGGATCCGTCCATGGCACACCTCCGGGTGGTCAACGGGGGATGACCCACGGCATTGGCTCCGTAGCCTACCGGACATGCCACCTGTACCGTCAGGCCATCGCGCGATTTCACTGACAGCCATGCTTTTTGGCCTGCCTGCGCGGGTGGAACACGACTCAGCGAACGGGCCCCGTCGCGGCGCCCATGAGAAGCGCGCGCAGCGGGCGTGACACGCTGCGCAGCAGTCAGGACGGAATCTTGGCGCGGCGCCCCACGGAGGCAGGCAGAATGTCTGCCATTGAATGCAAGCGAGCCAGCACCCCTGCGTTCACCCCAGGCGCCTCCTGGTATTGTTTGACATCCCGACATTCACGCGCACTCCCGCCCGAGGTGTCGGCGCCTGGAGCATCCATGTCCCTCGTCCGCCGTCCCTTCGCCTGGAGTGCCGCCCTGTTGCTGACGTTCGCGACCGTCGCGACCGCCGACCCCGTCCGCTCCGGGCCCGAGGAGCACTGTGAGAACAGCGCGAGCGCCGAGTCCTCGCTGGCCATCTGTTTTCAGTCCTTCTGTGACGAGGACTGGCAGTGCGCGAACGCGTGTCCCAGCGCGCAGACGGCCGCCTGCGTGAACTCCGTGTGCGAGTACACCTATCAAACGGGTGGCGGCGGCGGTCCGGGTGGCTCTTTCTGCCCGCCAATGCTGTGTGCGGATGACTACCACTGTCAGTGCGGCGACCGTCAGGGCTACTGCGGCATCGACTCCATCTGCTACTTCTAGGCCGCGCGACGCGTCGCTCCGCTCGTCAGGCTCCGGGGAGAAGACCCGCGCCGGGGAGGCTGGCGTGTCGGTGGACACCTCCCCGGAGCCGCCATGACACGCCTGCTCGACAGCCTTCCCCTGCTCTACCGCGACCTGCTCCCTGACTTCTTCCGGCAGGACGTCCCCGAGGAGCGCAAGGCCACCTGTTCGAACTGCGCCATGTGCCAGGACACCGCGCAGGGCGCCGTCGCCTCCGTGGACGGCGTGAGCCGCATGTTCCGGCCGGACACCAAGTGCTGCACCTACTCACCGCGCCTGCCCAACTACCTGGTGGGCGCGCTGCTGTCCGATGACCGCCCCGAGCTGGCCGAGGGCCGGCGCCGCATGGAGGCGAAGGTCGCCAGCCGCGTGGGCGTCACGCCGCAGTGGGTGAAGCCGCCCGCCAAGTTCCAGTTCCTCTACAAGAACAGCCACCAGTTCTTCGGCCGGGCCGCGTCCCTGCGCTGCGGCTACTTCTCCGCGGACAGCGGCGGCTGCACCATCTGGCCCTACCGCGAAGCCGTCTGCTCCACCTTCTTCTGCAAGTACGTGGCGGGCGCGGACGGCCGCAAGTTCTGGATGTCCCTCAAGACGTACCTGACGCTGGCCGAAATCCAGCTGTCGCGCTGGACGGCGCTCCAGCTCCTCCCCGACTACGTGCTGTCCGGCAGGGACCGCGCGGAGACGCAGCCCGGGCCGCTCACCGTGGAGGACCTGGATGACACCGCACCGCCCGCCAAGGCCTACGCGGCGCTGTGGCAAGGTTACGAAGGCCTCGAGCTCGACTACTTCCGGGAGTGCTACCGCCTGGTGAAGGCGCTGCCCCCGGACGGCGTGGAGAAGCTGCTGGGCCTGGATGGCACCATCGAGCTGAAGACGCTGGAGAAGCTCCACCACACCGCCGTGGCGCCCCAGCTGCCGCGCACGCTCATGCTCAACCCCGATGCCACCGTGCAGTGGATGCAGGACGGCAGCGTGGCCCTGGGCGCCTACAGCGAATACGACGCCGTGGCCCTGCCCGGCGAGGCCTATGGCCTGCTGGTCGACTTCACCGGGCGCGAGCCCGTGGACGCCGTGCGCCAGCACCTGCGCGAGCACAAGCAGGCGGACCTGTCCGAGGACGTCCTGCTGGAGCTGTACCGGCACCGCATCCTCGTGGAGGCGTGAGGCAGGCGTCCGGCTACGACTGCTGGGACAGCGCGCCCAGCTCGCGCAGCATGCGGACGGAGACCTGGGCGTTGCGCCACGCGAAGACCGTCTCGGACAGGTGGTCCGCCATCCACGAGCAGAAGCCCGGGTCTCCGGCGCCCAGCCACGCGGCGGACTCGGACAGCTCCGTCTCGGCGGCTTCCCACGCGCGCCGGTAGGCGCTGGCCGCGGTCATCAGCTCGGACAGGGAGTGGGTGAACGCGTCCAGGGCCGCGCGCAGCTCCAGTGGCGCGCCCGGCTCACCCCGGCGGGAATCGCGCAGCCGCCCCAGATGAACCAGGAGCCCTTGCTCCAGCGCGGCGGCGGTCCCCAGCCGCGCCTGGGCGCCGTGGAGCAGGACCTGGAGGTCCTCGCCCAACTCATGCAGCAGCTCCTCGTTGGAGCGCGCCACCGGGCGTCCCAGCCTCGTACACACCGCCTGCCACAGGCTGCTGTACCCCAGGAGCTCCGCCACGCCGCGGCGCACGTGAGGCGGGACACGGTCCAGGAACTCGAGCGCGCATTGACGGGCGGACGTGGCCAGGGGGCCCGCGCCCGGACCCGCCTTCGCGCACTTCAGCACCCGCCAGGCCCACTGGAGCGTCGTCTCCGTTGAGCGGAAGAGGGCTTCACAGCCCGCGCTCAGCGTCCCCGCGTGGCTGGCGTCCATCAGCGAGGAGGAGGAGGTCGCGGGCACGGTCCGGGCTTCCTCGCCGGCGACCTGCTCCGGGCGTGAATCACGTTCCGATGAACCGCGGTCCGGCGACATGCTCCGCCTCCCCAAACGCGACGAGCCAACCCCAGGTATCGCATGCCATGCGCGCAAGCTCCAGCACCCCGCCAGGGGCGGGTTCGGGGCGCCGCGCGGGGCCTGAGGCAGTCGCGGTTTTCTGGAGCTGCGAGCCGGTGTCGGGTCGCACGGTTTGAGAAAAGTCCGGCCGGGCGCCTGGAACGAGGCGCCCGGCCGACGTGCATCCGCGCGGCGCGCCCTCAGTGAAGGGTGCGCTTGAGACGACTGAGCCGCTCATGCGTCCGCTTCTGCGCGGGAATCAACTCCGTCCGCACGAAGCGGCGGGCCTCGCCATGCACCTGGTCCGCGTCGCGCTGGTAGTCGGCGAGGCCATGGTCCTCGCCCTCCTCCAGCGCCTGGATGGCGGACTTCTCGCCCAGGATGTCCGCGCCGCCTTGGACCAGCTTGGCGAAGGTGCCCCAGATGCCAGAGCCCTCCGCGGGCTCACCGCCCATCCTCAGGATGCGCTCTCGAATCTCCTCGACCCGGTGCTCGTGGTCTTGCTGGCAGTACTCCAGCGCGTCACGGGCCAGTCCGTCGGAGACGTGCCCGATTGCCTGACGATAGGTCTCCACGGCGGAGATTTCGCCGCGCAGGAACGAGTTGAGCGTCTCGACGTCCTTGTTGGTGCTCGCCATCAATGACCTCCATGGGTGACAGGTGAATGCGGCTTGCCGCAAAGGTGATGCCCGTTGCCGCATGGGCAACGAGCGCCCGCCTCCCCGCCTCCTTCCCACGTCCACGCGGACGTTCACCCCACGGCGCCCGGCCACGCCCCCCAGGCGGGCGGACGAGCGACCGTCCCCCTCGGGCAAGCCCAGGCCCGCACACCACCTTGAGGAGGACCGGTTGACGCGCGCATGAGACAGCCGCTAGCGTAGGTCTTCGCGATGACGCACTCCCACACACCGACCGCCGCGCCGTTTGCCAGCCGCTGCTGTCTGTCGTGTGCTTGTTGTCGTCAGCCGGCCCTGGGTTGTTGACGCGCATACGGGAAGCCCTTCCAAGCCTCCCTCCTCGCGCTCCTCCCGGCCCGGTCTCCTCTCCCAGGAACCGGGCCGTTTTCGTTTCCGCTCCCAGCCCCGCACCGCTCGCCCATGTCCTTTACCGCCACCGACGCCCGTGTCCCCCACGCTCCCGCGCTCCCCGCCGGGTGTGATGACGCCTGCGCCATGGGCGGCGCGTGCTGTCTGTGCTGTGCGTGTCCCGAGTGTCCGCCTTCAGGCGGGTGCCGAGCATCGAGAAGCGTGTAGCGCGTCCTTCTCGAACCTTCTTGCTCGTGCGGCCCGCCCTCGAAAGAGGCGGGCCATTTCTTTTTCCGGAGTCACCATGTCCCCCCCGCTGCCCCATGCCTCGGCCCTGCTCGCCGAAGCCTCTGTTGTGAAGGACGCCCCCGCGCAGGACCTCCTCGCCTGGGCCGAGCGCCGCTTCGGCGCGCGCGCGGCCATCGCCTCCAGCTTCGGCGTGGAGGATATGGTCCTCATCGACCTGGCGCGCCAGCACGCGCCCAGCCTGCGCCTCTTCACGCTCGACACCGGACGCCTGCCCCCGGAGACCTACGAGCTCATGGAGGTGGTCCGGAAGCGCTACGGCGTCACCGTGGAGACGTACTTCCCGGAGCGCGCGCGCGTGGAGGCGCTGGAGTCCACGCAGGGCTACTTCTCCTTCCGCCAGAGCCTGGAGGCGCGCAAGGCGTGCTGCGCCATCCGCAAGGTGGAGCCCCTGGCGCGCGCGCTCGCGGGCCAACAGGCGTGGGTGACGGGGCTGCGCCGCGAGCAGTCCGTCACCCGCACCGACGTGGCGACGCTGGAGGTGGACAGCGCGCATGGGCTGCTCAAGCTCAACCCGCTGGCCACGTGGAGCAGCCGGGACATCTGGGCCTACGTCCGGGCGAACGGCGTGCCCTACAACGCGCTCCATGACCGCGGCTACCCTTCCATCGGCTGCGCGCCCTGCACGCGCGCGGTGAAGCCCTACGAAGACGAGCGCGCGGGCCGCTGGTGGTGGGAGTCCGCGGAGAACCGCGAGTGCGGCCTCCACCCGGTCCGATGACGCGCGCCATGCCTTCACACGTCATGGACTATCCCGTGTGCCTCCGGCTCGAGGGCCGCTCCGTCCTGCTGGTGGGCGGCGGCGCCATCGCGGAGGGCCGTGCCATCGCGGTGCTCGACGCCGGCGCGCGGCTGCGCGTCATCGCGCCGGAGGCCACCGCCACGCTGCGCCGGCTCGCGGCCGACGGACGCCTGGAGTGGCTGCCCCGGCCCTACGCGGCCGGCGACGTGCGCGGCCATCACCTGGTGCTCGCGGCCACGGACGACGCGGCCGTGAGCCGGCAGGTGGCCACCGAAGCCCGAACCCTGGGCCTGTGGGTCAACACCGCGGACGAACCCGCGCTGTGTGACTTCACCCTGCCCTCCGTCGGCAGGCGCGGCCCCATCACCGTCGCCGTGTCCTCCGCGGGGCGGGCCCCCGCGCTCGCCAGCCACCTGCGCAAGACGCTCACCGCCCAGGTGACGCGACACCACGTCTGGCTGGCGCGACTCAGCGGCTGGCTTCGCGAGCACCTGCCCCGAGGCGCGGCGCGCCAGCGGCTGCTGAAACAGGTGGCGGTGGGAGACATCGGCGCGCTGCTGCAGCGGGGCGAGCGCAAGGCCGCCTGGACGCAGCTCCGCGCGGAGCTGAAGCACTTGAAGATTCCTGGAGAGACACCATGAGAGAGCAGACGAGAGGCCGCGTGTTCCTGGTCGGCGCGGGCCCGGGAGACCCAGAGCTGTTGACCTTGCGCGCCGCGCGCGTGCTCAGGGAGGCGGACACCGTCGTCCACGACCGGCTGGTCCACCCCGGGGTGCTCGAGCATGCCAGGCCCCACGCCCGGCTCATCTACGTGGGAAAGGAGGGCGGCGGCGACTCCGTGAGCCAGGAGGAGATTCACGCCGTCCTCATCGCCCAGGCGCTGCTGGGGCGCCGCGTGGTGCGGCTCAAGGGTGGTGACTCCTTCGTCTTCGGCCGCGGCGGCGAGGAGGCGCTCGCGCTGGAGGAAGCGGGCATCCCCTATGAAGTCGTGCCGGGCCTCACCGCCGGGACGGCCGTGCCCGCGGCGGCGGCCATCCCCGTCACGCACCGAGGCATCTCCGGCGCGGTGACGTTCGCCACCGCGTACCGGGGCGGCAGCGCGCCGGACTGGGACTTCCTTGCGAAGGCCCAGACGCTGGTCCTCTACATGGCGGGGAGCCGGCTGGAGGAGACGGTGCGCGCATTGGTCGGCGCGGGGCGCTCCGCGGCCACTCCGGCCGCCGTGGTGGAGGCGGGGACCTGGGAGCATCAACGGGTGGTGGAGGCGCCGCTGCGCCACATCGCCCAGGCGGTGACGCGGGACGGGCTCGGCTCGCCGTCGCTGCTCATCGTGGGCGAGGTCGTCTCGTTGCGCGCGCGCCTGCCTTCACTGGTGGCGCAGGGAACCTTGGAGCATGGACACACGCCAGCGCGCGTGGCGGAGGGCGGTCATGAGTGAGCACACGTTCGCGCGGGCGTCCCACCTGTCGGAGCTGGAGGCGGAGAGCATCCACATCCTCCGGGAGACGGTGGCCGAGTTCGCCAACCCGGTGATGCTCTACAGCATCGGCAAGGACTCCCAGGTCCTGCTGCACCTGGCGCGCAAGGCCTTCCACCCCGCGCCCCTGCCCTTCCCGCTGCTCCACGTGGACACCACCTGGAAGTTCCGGGACATGTATGCGTTCCGGGACGCCTTCGTGGCGCGCCACGGCCTGCGCCTCATCGTCCACCAGAACCAGCGCGCGCTGGCCGAGGGCATCAACCCCTTCGACCACGGCAGCCAGAAGTACACCCACGCGATGAAGACGCAGTCGCTGTTGGAGGCGCTGGCGAAGCATGGCTTCGACGCGGCCTTCGGCGGCGCGCGGCGCGACGAGGAGAAGTCCCGCGCCAAGGAGCGGGTGTTCTCCTTCCGGGACAGGCATGGCCAGTGGGACCCGCGCCGCCAGCGGCCGGAGGTGTGGAACCTCTTCAACGGCCGCGTCGACGCGGGCGAGAGCATGCGCGTCTTCCCGCTGTCCAACTGGACGGAGCTGGACGTGTGGCACTACGTGCTGCGCGAGCGCATCCCCGTGGTGCCGCTCTACTTCGCGGCGGAGCGCCCGGTGATTGACCGGGGCGGCACGCTGCTCATGGTGGATGACGAGCGCATGCGGCTGCGGCCCGGCGAGAAACCCGAGCTGCGGCGCGTGCGGTTCCGAACGCTGGGCTGCTACCCGCTCAGCGGCGCCATCGAGTCCTCCGCCACCACGGTGGAGACCGTCATCCACGAGATGGTGAACGCCCGCCAGTCCGAGCGACAGGGCCGGCTCATCGACCACGACGAAGAGGGCTCCATGGAGCTCAAGAAGCGCGAGGGCTACTTCTAATGGACACCGGCTTGCAGCAGATGCTCGACCAGCACTCCGCCCGGGAGCTGCTCCGGCTCGTCGTGGTCGGCTCCGTGGATGACGGGAAGTCCACCCTCATCGGCAGGCTCCTCTACGAGTGCGACGGGCTCTTCGAGGACCAGATCTCCGCCGTGCGGAAGGCCAGCGCGAAGCGGGCCGCCGCCGCCGCGGCCGTGCCCTCCCAGGTGCTGGCCCAGGGCCTGAAGGCCGCGGCCGGCGCCGACGAGGAGGAGCTGGACTTCTCCCTCTTCACGGACGGCCTGCGCGCCGAGCGCGAGCAGGGCATCACCATCGACGTCGCCTACCGCTACCTGAGCACCCCGCGGCGCAAGGTCATCGTCGCGGACACGCCGGGCCACATCCAGTACACGCGCAACATGGCCACCGGCGCCTCCACGGCGGACGCGGCGGTCATCCTGGTGGACGCGCGGCTGGGCGTGCTGCCGCAGACGCGCCGCCACGCGTACATCGCCTCGCTGCTGGGCATCCCCTACCTGGCCGTGGTGGTGAACAAGATGGACCTCACGGGCTTCGACCGGGACGCCTTCGAGCGCATCGGCACCGAGCTGGTGGACTTCGCCCACGCGCTCGGCTTCGAGGGCGTGCGGCTCTTTCCCGTCAGCGCCAGCCGCGGGGACAACATCACCCGGCCCAGCGCCCGCACGCCCTGGCACGAAGGCGGCACGCTGCTCGCGTGGCTGGAGTCGCTGCCCCACCAGCGACGGCAGGACGACGCGCCCTTCCGCTTCCCCGTCCAGTACGTGCTCCGGCCCCACCAGGACTACCGCGGGCTGGCGGGACAGATTGCCTCCGGCACCGTCCGCGTCGGCGATGAAATCCAGGTCCATCCCTCCGGGCGGCGCACGCGCGTGGCGGGCATCGACACCTTCGATGGACCGCTGGAGGAGGCCGCGTCCCCCGCGTCCGTCACGCTGAGGCTCGCGGACGAAGTGGACGCCAGCCGAGGCGACATGCTGGCCCACGTGGCGCAGCCGCCGCTGTCGCTCCACCAGCTCGACGCGATGCTCGTGTGGTTCGGGGAGCAGCCGCTGGACTGCTCGCGCCGCTACCTGGTGAAGCAGGCCTCACGCACCGCGCCCGCGCACATCGAGCGGGTGCTGTGGCGCAAGGAGCTGGCGGACCTGTCCGAGCAGCCCGCCGAGTCCCTGTCGCTCAACGACATCGGCCGGGTGCGGGTGGTGTGCCGTCGGCCGCTGCTGACGGACGCGTACCGCGACAACCGCCGCACGGGCGCCTTCATCGTCATCGACGCGCTCACCCACGACACGGTGGGGGCGGGCATGGTCCTGGGGCCGGTGGAGGACTCCGCGCGGGGCGATGTAGCCGCCTCGCTCGTCACGCAGCCCGAGCGGCGGGGACGACTGGGCCAGCCCGGCGCCATCGTCCTGCTGCCCGCCACGCCGGACGCGGGCTCACGCGCATTCCAGTTGGAGCGCCGGCTGTTCGACCTGGGCTGGCATGTCGCCACCGCCCCCGGTGACGTGGAGGTGGCGCTGGCGCTCGCTGCGGCGGGACTGGTGGCCCTGGTCCACAGCGACACGCCCCAGACGCGCCGGGCCCTGCGCGAGGAGGCCCGCGACGCTGGCGCCGCGTGGCTGGAGCTGGAAGCCAGCGAAGACCTGGAGCAACACCTCGGCCAAATCCTCACCCTCCGGGAGGCCGCACGATGAGCGCATCCCCTGCCACCCATGCGCCCCCGTTCATCAACGCGCTGCTGGGTGAGGACAAGAGCGCCCTGCTGCTCAAGCTCGTGGAGGGGATGGACACCTCCGCCCTGCACTGGCTGAGCGGCTACACCGCGGGCCTGGCCGTCCGTGCGCCCCAGGCCACCGTCATCCCCGTGACGCCCGCGCCCGTGGCCGCGCCCGCCGCTCCCTTCACCATCATCTACGGGACGCAGACGGGAAACAGCCGCCTCCTGGCCGAGCGCCTCAAGCACCAGGTGGAGTCCGCCGGGCTCGCCGCGCGGCTGTTCCGGGCCAGCGACTATCCGGTGCGGGAGCTGGCCAAGGAGAAGCTGCTCTGCGTGGTCATCAGCACCCAGGGAGACGGCGACCCGCCGGACGATGCACGGGGCTTCTGTGAGTTCATCCTCGGCAAGCGCGCGCCTCGCGTGGAGGGGCTGCGCTACGCCGTGCTCGGGTTGGGAGACTCCAGCTACCCGCGCTTCTGCGAAGTGGGCAGGCTGCTCGACATCCGCTTCGCGGAGCTGGGCGCCAGCCGGCTGTTGGAGCGCGCCGACTGCGACGTGGACTTCGAGCCCGTGGCCAAGGGCTGGCTCGACCAGGCCTTCACCCTGGCGCGCGAAGCATTGACTCCGCGGGCGGCGGTGACGGCCACCGTCGTGCCGCTGCGGGAGCCGAACGCCGCGCCCGCGTTCACCAAGGAAGCGCCCTACACCGCGGAGGTGCTGCTCAACCAGCGAATCACCGCGCGCGGCGCGCTCAAGGACGTGCGGCACGTGGAGCTGTCGCTCGCGGGCTCCGGGTTGGAGTACGCCCCTGGCGACGCGCTGGGGGTGTGGCCCCACAATCCGCCGGAGCTGGTGGCGTCCTTCCTGTCCGAGCTGCGCCTGGACGGCGAAGCGCCTGTCACGCGCGAGGGCCGCACGCTCCCGCTGGCGCGCTGGCTGAGCGACGAGCTGGAAATCACGAAGCTCAACCGCCCCTTCCTGGAGCGACACGCCAGGCTGTCCGGCAGTTCGGCGCTGCGCGAAGTGCTCGAACCGGGCCGCGCCGAGGCCTTCCGCGCGCTGCTGGCGGGACATCAAGTCATTGACTTGCTCCGCGCCCACGAGGCCACCTGGGACGCCACCGAGCTGGTCCAGGCCCTTCGCCGGCTCACGCCCCGGCTGTACTCGATTGCCTCCAGCGCCAAACGCGTGGGTGAAGAGGCGCACCTCACGGTGGCGGTGGTGGACTACACGGCCTTCGACCTGCGGCACTTCGGCGCGGCGTCGTTCCACCTGGCCACGCGCGCGGCCGGCACCGACGCGGTCCGCGTCTTCATCGAACCGAACGAGCGCTTCCGGCTGCCGGAGGACGGCGACAAGGACGTGCTGATGATTGGCCCAGGCACCGGCGTGGCGCCCTTCCGGGCCTTCGTCCAGGAGCGCGCGGAGACCGGGGCGAAGGGCCGCAACTGGCTCTTCTTCGGTGAGCAGCACTTCCGCACCCAGTTCCTCTACCAGACGGAGTGGCAGGAGGCGCTGAAGAAGCAGACGCTGCACCGGCTGTCGCTCGCCTTCTCGCGGGACCGCGCGCAGAAGGTCTACGTGCAGCACCGGCTGCGTGAGTCCGGACGTGACGTCTACGAATGGCTCGAAGGCGGCGCCCACCTCTACGTGTGCGGCGACGCCCAGCGCATGGCCCCCGATGTCCACGAGGCGCTGGTGGACGTCGTCTCCACCCACGGCGGCAAGCGCCGTGAGGACGCGCACGCCTGGCTGGAGTCCCTGCGTGAGCAGCGGCGCTACCTGCGCGACGTCTACTGACCTATTTGCGATTGCGAGCAACGACATGAGCCCTCAGCCCAAGCCGCTCTCCGAAGTGGAGCACATCAAGACCCAGAGCCGACTGCTCCGGGGAAGTCTGGCGGAGAGCCTGGAGGACCCGGTGACGGGCGGCCTCGCCACGCCGGACACCAGCCTCATCAAGTTCCACGGCAGCTATCAGCAGGACGACCGCGACCTGCGCGAGGAGCGGCGTCAGCAGAAGCTGGAGCCCGACTACAGCTTCATGCTCCGCACCCGCCTGCCTGGGGGCGTGTGCACGCCGGCCCAGTGGCTGGCGATGGACGCCCTGGCGCGCGAGCACGCCAACCACACGCTGCGCATCACCACGCGGCAGGCCTTCCAACTGCACGGCATCATCAAGGACGACCTCCGGCCCACCATCGCCCGCATCAACGACGCGATGATGGACACGCTGGCCGCCTGCGGCGATGTGAACCGCAACGTGCTGTGCAACCCCAACCCGGTGGACTCGCGCGTTCACGAGACGGTGTACCAGTGGGCGGTGCGCCTCTCCGAGCACCTGCTGCCGAAGACGCGCGCCTACTACGAAATCTGGCTGGGGAAGGAGAAGGTGGCCGGCGGTGAGGAGGAGCCCATCTACGGCCCCACCTACCTGCCCCGGAAGTTCAAGGCCGCCGTGGCCGTTCCGCCCCTCAACGACGTGGATGTCTTCGCGCAGGACCTGGGCTTCATCGCCATCATCGAGGGCGACGCGCTCGTGGGCTTCAACGTCTCCGTGGGCGGCGGCATGGGCGCCACGCATGGTGACGCGGCCACCTATCCCCGGCTGGCGGACGTCGTCGGCTTCATCCCGCCGGAGCAGACGCTCGCCGTCGCCGAGGAGGTGGTGAAGATTCATCGCGACTTTGGGGACCGCGCCAACCGCAAGCACGCGCGCCTGAAGTACGTCCTGGAGGAGCGAGGTGTGCCCTGGTTCACGGCGGAGCTGGAGAAGCGGCTCGGCTTCGTGCTCCAGCCAGCGCGCCCGTTCGCCTTCGAGCACAACGGAGACCGCTTCGGTTGGACGGAAGGCCATGACGGCCAGTGGCACCTGACGCTGCACCTGGACAGCGGCCGCGTGGCGGACCGGCCCGGCGCCACGCACCTGACGGGCCTGCGGGAAATCGCGCGCATCCACACCGGGGACTTCCGCCTCACGGCGAATCAGAACCTCGTCATCGCCGGTGTGACGCCCGAGGCCCGCGCGGCCATCGACGCGCTGGTGACGACGCACGCGCTGGACAGCTTCCGCAGCGCCAGCCCCGTGCGGCGCAACGCGCTGGCCTGCGTGGCGCTGCCGACGTGCGGGCTCGCCATGGCGGAGGCGGAGCGCTACCTGCCCGCCTTCGTGGGACGGCTGGAGGACCGGCTGCGGGCGCACGGGCTGCAGGACGCCAACCTGCTGCTCCGCATCACCGGGTGCCCCAATGGGTGTGCGAGGCCGTACCTGGCGGAGGTGGGGCTCGTGGGCAAGGCGCCCGGTCGCTACAACCTGCACCTGGGCGGCGACGCGCGAGGCCAGCGCCTCAACCGCCTCTACCGGGAGAACATCGACGAGGACGCCATCCTCGCCGCGCTGGAGCCACTGTTCGAAGGCTACGCGCGCGAGCGACATCCCGGTGAAGGCTTCGGTGACTTCGTGGTGCGCGCGGGCCACGTCCCCAGCCCGTCCGCCCAGGCTCGGCCGTCCTGAGCCAGCGCGGGCGGCGAGCCGTGCTCAGCCGCCCGCGTCCCGCACCGCCGTGAGGAGCAGGTCGTACTTGCCGCTCAGGAAGGTGCGGAAGCCGTGCTGGTGCAGGTAACGGCGGTAGAAGGACAGGTCCTTCACCAGCAGCGACAGGTCGGGCTCGCGCAGGTTCCGCACCCGCGCGCCATAGACGACCTCGCCATCCCGGAAGCGGGAGTTGGGAAAACCCAGCAGCAGCGCCGAGCGCGGCTCCAGGTGCTCTTGCACGAGCTTGCGCAGCAGCGCATGGTCATCCACGCCGGGGCTCTGCAACGTGCCCACGGACACCACCAGGTGGAAGCGCCCCAGGTCCTCCGGCAGCGCGTTGAGGTCGGCGACGACGAAGCGGTGCCGCGCATCGGGGAAGCGAGCGCGCGCCTCTTCAAGGGCGCTGGCGCTGTGGTCCACCCCCACGAAGCGCACGTCCGGGCGCTCTTCGAGCCACGCGAACGCCGCCAGCTCATCCCCGCGATTGACGCCCAGGTCGAGCACGCGAGCGGACGCCGGCAACCGGATGCGCCCGAGCGCTTCGAGCCACGGCAACAAGAAGCCCGCATCCTCCAGCTTGCGCAGGCGAGCGAATGCGGAGGCCGCGCCGTAGCGCTCTTGCGGTGACACCGCCTCCTCCGCCATGCCTCCCGCGTGCCACGGCGCCTCGGCCCCCAGCCGCTCGAAGGTCAGCGCGATGTGCGTCGCGTCCACCGCGCGGGGCGTGAGCAGCCGGCACGCGAGCCCCTCCGCCAGGTCGCACCAACTGCGCAGGGGCCGATGGAGCAGCGCGCCAGACGGCCCCACGCGCTCGCCGGGGTAGCAGCCCCTGCCCAGGTCCGGGTCTGGCACCTCGATGGTGACGGGCCCGGCACCGAGCGACGCCAGCAAATGCCGATGGATGTCGAACAGGGACTCGGCATGGAAGCGGCGAGCGTGCGCGGCGGACTCGGTGGGGCTCGGCATGATGGCGCGGAGCCTATCGCGGCATCTGTCCTGTTCCGTGGCTTCCGAGCCGTGCACAATCTCCCCCCCAATCGAAGGCCCGCTCCGCCGAGGTATTCCATGCATCGGTTCCGCCCCCCTTCCGCCCTGCTCGCCGCCGTCGCCCTCCTGGGCTGTCAGTCCAACAAAGAGGACACGCCGGCCGCGCCCCCGGCTCCCGCGGCAGCGCCCCGCGCGGAGGCCGCGGCCGCACCTCCGCCCAAGCCCGCTCCGCCCCCCGCCGAGGCACAGCCGGAGCTCGGCTACCTCAAACCCACCGAAGACGCCGAACACTGCGAATGGATGCGCCAGCCCTTGAAGGGCGCGGCCACCCGTGTCTTCCGCTTCGACGCCTATTGCGACAGGTCCTCGGTGTCCTGGAGTCCGGATGGCAAGCAGGGACTCCTCTTCACGTGGCCCTCGGGCGAAGGGGAGGTGCCTCGCGCCTGGCGCGTGGACGTCGCCGCGAAGTCCGGGCAGCCGCTGGACCTGAAGTCCCTGCCCGGAGGAAACAGCGCCGGAAACCCCAACGAGCCTTACGTGTCGCGCGTCGGCTTCGACGCGCGGGGCCGGCCGGTGGCGCTCGTCGTCCTGGCCTCCGAATCGAAGGGCCCCCTCACCTTCGAGGGCGAGAGCTTCCCCGTTCCGAAGGGCAAGGGCGTGCCGGGGCTGGCCATGGCGTATCGCCTGGAGGATGGCGGCTGGCAGCGCATCGAAATCAAGGCGGCACGCTTCCAGGAGGACACGCCTTCCGAGCACGGCCTGCTTGAAGCGGCGGCGACCCTCACGCCGACGTGGACGGCCTCACTGCCCACCCGGCTTCCTGGCAGTAAGACCGCGCCGGCCCTGGCGAAGGAGCTGGATGCCCAGACGCCGGTGAGCGAGGGAGCGGGCTGGTGGATGGAGCTGCCCGGCCCCGGCGGCACGCTCTACTACCGGGCACGCCAGGAGGGCCCCATGCGCGTGCTCGGCCAGCCCCTGCTCTGGGCCCGTGGAGACCAGCGCCTGTCCTTGAAGGACCTCACGGAGCCGGACGCATACCTGGGCTTCCAGTTCGACCGGGGGCTCCTGCTCGTCATGTCCTACGGCGGCTATGCGGCGGCCACCGTCTGGGACCCGAAGACGCAGCAGCGCGTGGTGTCCGTGCCGGACGTCTACGCGCCCGCCTTCTGGCCCACGCCCTGATGAGCGCCGGAAAGACGACGGCCCGGCGCCCACGAAGGGAACCGGGCCGAAGTCGCGGCGCGTCGCGGTGCGCTACGCGGGGCCGGCGCCGTTGTACCAGCCGGTGATCTTCCGCACGTAGTCCTGCGTCTCCTTGAACGGAGGCACGCCGCCGTACTTGTTCACGTTGCCCGCGCCCGCGTTGTAGGCGGCGAGCGCCAGCCGCACGTCACCGTTGAAGCGCTTGAGCTGCTGAGAGAGGTACTTGGTGCCGCCCTCGATGCTCTGGCGCGGGTCCGTGCGGTTGGTGACGCCCAGCTCGCGCGCGGTGGCCGGCATGAGCTGCATCAGGCCCACCGCGCCCGCGCCCGACTTCGCGTTCGGGTTGAAGGTGGACTCCTGCTGGATGACCGCCTTGATAAGGCGCGCGGGCACGTTGTACTTCTGCGACATCTCGTTGATGAGGTTGTCGTACTTGTTCGACGAGAAGCCGCTCAGGTCGTTGTTGCCCTTCGCGGGGCTCGCGTTGCCCGTGCCCTGCGTACCGCCCGTGCCGCTGGTGGCGCCGGCGCCGCTGGCCACGGTGGCACCCAGCTTCGAGAACGCCGCGCGCGTCAGCGGACCGTAGTAGCCCGTGTTCTTCACGTTGTTGGCGGCCTGGAACTCCTTGAGCGCCGACTCCGTGCGCGGACCGAAGACGCCCGGGCCCGTGTTCATCTCGGCCTGGGTCATGTAGCCGCCCTTCACCAACGCCTGCTGGAGCTGCTTCACGGCGGGGCCGCTCGCGCCCTTCTCCAGGTCACCCGCGGGCAGCTTCATGCCCTTCACCGAGCCGCCCGAGGTCGGCGGCGGCTGGGAGCCCACGCCGCCCGTGCCACCACCGCCGTTCGTGTTGCCCGGACGCGGGTTGCCACCCGAGAAGGTCACCAGCTCACCCGTCGTCTTGTAGCCCTGGGGGCCGCCCGACAGACGGCTGCCCTGGACGTTGAGGGTGATCTCCTTCCCCGTGGCCGGATCGTTCGCGTAGTAGACGGGCTTGCCGTTCTGCGTGCCGCGGCCGGTGATGGTGATCCAGTGGTCGGTGCCGTTCGCGCCACCGCCGCTGCCCGCCCTGTAGTCCACACCCACGACCACCGGTCGGCCCGCGTCAATCTGCTTGTTGATGGTGTTCAGGTTCCACGCCTGCTTCGCGGCGCCCAGGCCGCCCATGGCCGCCGCCGAGCCCCACTTGAGCGCGTTGCCCGAGTAGCCGTTGTTGCGGTCCAGGTGCGCGTCCATCTCCCCGGGGTTGATGGTCTTCCCGGTGATCTTGCTCACCGCCATCGCGGTGGCCGTCATGGCGCAGCCCGCCGCGGACAGGCTCGAGCTGGTGCCAAGCCGGCGCGAGCCCCACTGCGCGTCGCCCTGCTTGTAGAGCGGCGTGCCGTCACGGGACGTGGGGAACTGCCGGCCGTCGTCGTCGCGAACCTGACCGTTGGCGGCGCGCGTCGTCGTCGCCGCGGGGGTGAAGTCGTCACCGCTCGCCGGAGTCGCCGTGCCAGAACCCGTGGTGCCACCACCCCGGGTGGGCGCGCTCTCGAACGTGTCCGGAATGGACAGCTTCTGGCCCGCGCGAATCTTGTTCGGGTCAGCGATGTTGTTGGCCTGGGCCAGCGCGGAGACGGACGTGTTGTACTTGCGCGCCAGCGAGCTCAGCGTGTCGCCACTGCGAACGGAATGGGTCTTCAAGGCCAAAACCTTTCGTCACCCGATGCGGCGTCGGGCGGGGGGATATTCACGATTCTCGGCCGTGATGAAGTGAAGTTGCCTCATCCCCAGACAAACACTGGCAACGAAATTGTCAAACCTGACAGGACACCCCATCCGCCATCGCTGTTGATTTACATGAACACCCAACAACATGCGACGCACCGCGCAACGCATGCCCCTTCTGTCAACGGGCGCCGTGACAGCCTGTCACACACACGTCGCGCCTCCGTGACAGCGCTGGCTGGGTGAGTCCCGTGCGGGCAAGGCCCTCAGAGTAAGCGCGGCCTCGCGCAGGCCCTGGCCTCGTGCTTGCTCAAGGGCCGCGCGTCACTCCCGAACGCAAAGGCACTCGGCCATGGCCACCCCACTCCGGAAGTACTTCTGGCTCGTCACCACGACATTCATCGCACTCGCCATGCTGCTCCTGGCGAGCACATCCAACCTGTTCGTGGAGTTCGCATTCTCTCCACGCATCCCAGGCATGCGGGATGAGCAGGCCTTGTCGGAAGAGGCTGCCTCACGCCCCCGCACGGCACTGGAAGGCAGTCGTCTGGCAAAGCTCACGGGACTGACTTTCGACAAATCACCGGAGGAGGCCGCTCCCTCCGGTGGCAGCGCGGCCATGAACACCTCCCTGCGGCTGAAGCTGCTTGGCACCCTGGTGGCGCATGACTCGAAGTGGTCGCTCGCCTCGCTCGAGGACCTCGACGCGAAGCGCATCCGCAGCGTGATGACCGGTGACGCCCTGCAGGGCGCCCGCGTCGTCTCCATCGAGCGCGAGCGCATCACCTTCCTGGTGGACGGCCGGGAGGAGTTCATCCGCGCCGACCGCCATGGCGGCGCCTCACCCGCGCCTGTCCTGGCGAACGTCGCGCCCGTGCAGACCGGTGTCCGCACGGTGGGTGAGCACACCTATGAGGTGTCCCGCCGCGCTGTCGAAGACGCGCTTGCCAATATGGACGGCCTGCTCACCCAGGCCCGTGTGGTGCCGGCCTTCCGCGACGGCAAGCCTCAGGGCTTCAAGGTCTTCTCCATCAAGAAGGGCTCCCTCTACGAACAGCTCGGCATCCAGTCTGGTGACGTGCTCCGGCGCATCAATGGCGTCTCGCTCGACACGCCCGACAGGGCCCTGGAGGCATTCACGCTGCTGCGGGGCGCGCCGCACCTCGAGCTCGACATCGAGCGAGGAGGGAGTCCGGTCCGCAAGGTCTACGACGTGTGGTGACAGCCGCGCGGCGCGTCAGCTCCGGGCCAGGGCCGCCGCGAGCCGGGGGAGCGCATCCCCCGCCCGGGCCTCCAGGTGCACGTCCGCGAGCTCCACGCCCCGGCACTCCCCCAGGTTGAGGATGGCGATGGGCATGCGGCGCTCGGACGCGCGCACCAGGAAGCGGTAGCCGGAGAAGATGGCCAGCGAAGAGCCCACCACCAGCAGCGCGTCGCCTTCCTCCAACAGACCGAACGCCGACGCCACGGTGGGAACCGGCACGTTGTCGCCGAAGAAGACGACGTCCGGCTTGAGCGTGCCACCGCACACCAGGCACGCCGGGACCTGGAAGGATGACAGCTGCTCGGAGGTCAGGTCCGCGTCACCGTCCGGGCGCAGCTCCAGCACCGCATGAGAGAAGCCAGGGTTGAGCGACAGCAGCCGCGCCTGCAACCCGTCGCGCGCCTCCTGAGCGCCGCACGCCAGGCAGCGGACCTGGGCCAGCGCGCCATGCAGCTCAATCACCCGCGAGCTGCCCGCGGCGTGGTGCAGCCGGTCCACGTTCTGGGTGATGAGGCCTCTGACGTGGCCCGCCTGCTCCAGCTCCGCCAGCGCCGCGTGCGCCGCGTTGGGCCGGGCCGAGGAGAAGCGCGGCCAGCCCATCAGGCTTCGCGCCCAGTAGCGCGCCCGGACCTCGGGACGCGTGAGGAACTCGCGATGCTGGATGGGGTTGCGCGCCCGCGCCCGCGTCCCAGGCCCCCGATAGTCAGGGATGCCTGACTCGGTGCTGCAACCCGCCCCGGTGAGCACCACCGTACTGCGGCGCGTGAGCAATGAGACCAGCGCCTCCATGCTCGGAGCGAGGCTGGGGACAGGCAGGGCATCGTGCGGGGCAGTCATCGCGGCCTGCATATTAACCGCCCGCCCTCGGCAGCGCCGGATGTCCGCCCTCGCCAGACGCACGCCTGCCCCCGCTGGCTCGGGAACGCACGCCTGCCAGCCTGTCCAGCGGGGTGCTCAGGTGTCCCGGGCGGGGGACAGCCTGCGCAGAAATGTCGGCGCGACGAGGAAGATCAAGAGCACCCGTCCCACCTGGACCGCCAGCACCACGGACAACGTGGCACGCGTGCCCAGCGCGATGGCGAGCACGGAGTCGGCGCCGCCTGGAGACGTCGCGAAGTAGGTGGTGATCAGGTCCACGCCCGCAGCGGCGGACCAACTCCACGCGAGCAGCAGACACCCCGCCACCATCGCCACCGAGGCCGCCAGCGCGACGTGGGCAACGCGCTTCAGCTCCTGCACCGCCGAGGCATCGAACTGGCTGCCCACGCGCACGCCCAGCACCCACAAGGCCAATGGCAGGAGGCCCGGGGGCCACGCGCCCACCGGCAGGCCCAACACCGTGAGGGGAATGCCCAGCAACACGGGCCCCAGGAAGGCACCGGCCGGCAGCTTCAAGCGCAGCCCCAGGACACTGCCCACGGCGGACACCGCCGCCGTCGTCAGCCAGGCCCACTGCGGAGGCGGAGAGCCGGAAAGGTCCGCCGCGCGGGCCACGGCCACGTCCGGCGTGTCCCCCGCCCACCGCCCCACCGCCACGGCCACGAGAATCACGACGCACAGGCGCATGTACTGGAAGAGCGTCACCAGCCGCGCGTCCGCGCCCAGCTCGTCACTCAGCGCCACCATCGCGGACGCGCCCCCCGGCATCAGCCCCAAGGTCGCGGTGCGCGGGTCCAGGTGGCCCAGCCTCGCGCACACCCACGCCACGCCCTGCGCCACGGCCACCACGCCCACCACTGCGCCCAGTGACACGGCCCAGTTGGCCGCGAGCGCGCTCCAGGCCTCCGGCGAGAAGGACGAACACAGCGCGCCCCCCAGCACCGACTGCGCCACCAGCAGCCCCCGGCGCGACACCGGGGCGTGCACGGACAGCGTCAGCGACGCGGCAATCGACACCACCATCGCCCCCAGCAGCGCCCCGGCGGGCAGGCGGGCGAGTTCCGCGAGTCCTGCGGCGAGCAGCGTCGCCACGGTGACGGCCACCACGCGGCGTGAGCGGCTTCCAGGCGCGGCGTCCTTCGTCGTCACGACGCCGAACGTAGCAATGAAGGATGAGACGCGCGCCGGGTGTCCGCCGAGGGAGGCCCCACACGCTTACCCGTGCTAGACGCCCTCCTCATGCGGAGCTGGCAATGGAAGTCCTACCAAGCGCTGTCCCTCGACGAGCTGTACGACGTGCTCGCCCTGCGACAGGAGGTCTTCGTGGTGGAGCAGCGCTCCATCTACCAGGACGTGGACGGGTTCGACCGGAGCGCGGAGCACCTGCTGCTCCACACGGAGTCGCAGGGCGCCCGGCTGCTCGCCGCGTACTTGAGGGTGCTGCCTCCCGGTGTGAAGTACCCCCAGGAGAGCAGCCTGGGCCGCGTGGTGACGTCGCCCCGCGCACGGGCCCAGGGGCTGGGGCGCGAGCTGGTGGCGCGTGGCATTGCCCGGCTGGACAGCCTGTACCCACAGGCCGCCATCCACATCGGGGCCCAGCACTACCTCCAGCGCTTCTACGAAGGCTTCGGCTTCCAGACGCAAGGGGACGTCTACGACGAGGACGGCATCCCCCACATCGACATGGTGCGCCCCGCTCGCGGGACGCGCTGACGCCGGGCCACGGCCGACGCCCGCCGCTATGTGCCGGGTCGGCAGACGTTACACTGGCCGTGCGCCGGGGACCGCGCCCCGGCCGAGGAGACGACCCGACTTGCGCCACGGCCTCGCGATGGGGGCACTGCTCGCCCTGCTCTCCACCACCCAGCTCGCGTGCGTCGTGGGCCCGCGCTTCACCACGTGTCCGGGCGAAGGCGGCCGGCCCTGGCTGCGCCTGGACAGCGACCACTACACGCTGCACACAGACCTTGCCTCCGAAGAGGCACGCGAGGCCATGCGGACCTTGGAACGGACCCGGGCCGCCATCCTCACGTCGATGTGGCCGCAGGCCCTGAGCCAGCAGATGACGAAGCTGGACGTCTACGTGCTCCAGGACCCGCGCGAGTTCGAAGGACTCTACCCACGCCGCGTGCGCGCCTTCTTCTTCCGCTCCGACAGCGAGGCGCTCATCGTCCTGTCGGGACGGCCCGACATGTGGGAGCGGACCTTCTCCGGCATGTCCCTGGCGTCCTCATCCCCGCTGAACCACGAACTGGCCCACCACCTGAGTGCCTATCCGCTCTCCCGTCAGCCTCGCTGGTTGTCCGAAGGCCTGGCCGAGTACCTGGAGACGCTGCGCCTTTCCGAGGATGGACAGACGGCGGTCGTCGGCGTTCCGCACTGGACGGCCATCGCGCTAATGACGTCCTGGCTCGACGGCGTCAGGAGGGGATTGGCACGAGGTTGGACAATTCAGCGGGTCCTCCAGTGGGACCGAACCCTGGAGGCGCGCGAGCAGGACAAGGAAGTCGGCGCGAACTACGCGGGGAGCTGGCTGCTGGTGCATTGGCTGCTGAATGAGCGGCCCCAACCCTTCGCCGAATACCTGGCGTTGCTCAACCAGGGAGTCGCCCCCGCGCAGGCACTCGCGCGGGCGCTGCCCGAGCTGACGTCCCCCTCGCTCGACAGCGTGCTCTACGCATACCTGCGCAACCGCCGCTTCGTGCAGCGCACCGTCTCCGTGCCACCCTCAGGGACCGCGTTCATCGAGGAACCCCTCGATGATGCGCAGGTCCATGCCATCCGCTCGAAGCTCGCCGCCCTGGGGGCACACCTGGCCCACCGGGAGCCCTTCATCACCAACCGCCGGAAGGTGGCGAAGGACGAGCTAGACGAGGCGCTCCGGCTGAATCCCACCGGACTCCTGGCGCTGTCGGTGAAGCTGCGCAGCGCGCCCGCGCACGAACACGTGGCCATTGGCCGGAGCGCCGTGGAGGCCCACCCTCACGCGAGCGAGGCCTGGCAACTGCTGGGCGCGGCGCTGCGGAATGAGCCCACCGCGAAGGAGGAGCGCGAGGCCGCCTATCGCGAGGCCTTGCGGCTGGACCCGCGCAACGCCTATGCGGCGCGAGAGCTGGCGTGGATGTTGGTCACCCAGGGCCGCCACACGGAGGCCCTGCCGCTGGCGCGCTGGGCGGTGTCGCTCGCGCCGTGGAGCCCCAACGCCCTGGACACGCTGGCCATGGCCCTGGCCGGCAGCGGCGCGTGCGAAGAGGCGCGGCAGGCGGAACATCGGGCCCTGGAGTTCATCGAGGAAGAGGGCTCGCCGGAGCTGGAGCAGTTGCTCCGCCAGCGCATCGCCGGGCTCGAGGATGGCACCCTCTGCGTGGCGTCCCCACCCGACGCCTGAAGCCGGCGGGCGATGGGCCGACAACACTTCCCGGACGCCATCTGTCACGTACCGCACGCGCCGGGGCGGCCCGGGCGGCCCGCGACTTCGCGGGCCCATGACGCGATGCGCGTCCATGGCTTTCCTGCGAGTCCATGAGCCAGCGCCCCCACCTCGTCGACAATCCCTTCACCGGCGACGTCGCCGCTTCCGTCGAGCCCACGTCACCCGCGGAGCTGGACAGCGTGCTGGAGCGGGCCCGCGCCGCGTCGCGCGCGCTGCGCGCCATGAGTGTGGCGGAGCGCGTGAAGCGGGTGCTGCGCGCGTGCGAGGTGATGGAGAAGAACACCGAAGCCATCGCACGGGACATCACCCGGCAGATGGGCAAGCCGCTGTCCCAGGCGCGGGGCGAGGTGGGCGGCATGGCGGGACGCCTGCGCCACATGGCCGCCATCGCCGAGGACTCCCTCGCGGACCTCGTCCTGCCGCCCAAGGACGGCTTCGAGCGGAGAGTCGCGAAGGAGCCGCTGGGCGTGGTGCTGGACCTGCCCGCGTGGAACTACCCGCTCCTCACCGCGGTGAATGCCATCGCGCCCGCAGTGCTCGCGGGCAACGCGGTCATCGTGAAGCACTCGCCGCGCACGCCCCTGTGCGGTGGCCACTTCGCGCGCGCCTTCGCCGAAGCCGGCGCGCCCGATGGCGCGGTGCAGGCCATCTTCCTGGACTACCCGGGGACGGAGCAGCTCGTCGGTGACGCGCGCGTGGACCACGTGCTGTTCACCGGCTCGGTGCTCGGCGGCCACAAGCTGCAGGCGGCCGCGCGCGAGCGCTTCCTGCACATTGGCCTGGAGCTGGGAGGCAACGACCCGGCCTACGTCGCGCCGGACTGTGACTTCGACAAGGCGGTGGAGAACATCGTCGACGGCGCCATGTACAACGCGGGGCAGAGCTGCTGCGCCGTGGAGCGGGTGTACGTGCACCGCTCGCTGTACGAGCGCTTCGTCGCCGCCGCGGAGCCGCTCGTGCGCGCCTACGTGCTGGGCGACCCGGAGTCCGAGCGGACGACGATGGGCCCCATCGCCCAGCCCTGGCACCCCGCCGAGCTGCAGGCCTTCGTCCAGGACGCAACGAGTTTGGGCGCGCGGCTCGTCACCGGTGGCCGCGCGACACAGGTGGGGGGACGGGGCCGGTTCTTCGAGCCTACCCTGCTCCGCGACGTGAGCCCCCAGGCGCGGCTGATGCGCGAGGAGTCCTTCGGGCCGCTGCTGCCCATCGCGCCGGTGGACTCGGATGAGGAGGCCCTGGCGCTGATGAATGCCTCGCGGCTGGGCCTCACCGCGAGCGTGTGGACGTCCGACCGGGAGCGCGCGGACCGGCTGGCGCGGCAACTGGAAGCGGGCACCGTCTACATGAACCGCTGCGACGCGCTGGACCCCGCGCTGCCCTGGAGCGGCGTGAAGGACTCCGGGCGCGGCGTGACGCTGAGCGCGCTGGGCTTTGACGCCCTGACGCGGCCCAAGGCGCTCCACTACCGCCTGCGCTTCTGAAGCGCGGCTACAGCTTGCGCAGCCTCACCCGCTTCACCTTGTGGTCGGGGCCCTTGAGGAGGATGAGGCGCGCGCGAGAGCGGGTGGGCGCGATGTTCTGGGCCAGGTTGGGCCCGTTGATTTCGCCCCACACCGACTCGGCGAGCTGAAGCGCCTGCTCGTGGTTCAGCTCGGAGAAGCGGCGGAAGTAGCTGCGCTCGTCGCGGAACGCCGTCTGCTGCAGCTTGAGGAATCGGTCCACGTACCAGCGGCGGATGTCGTGCTCGTGCGCGTCCACGTAGATGGAGAAGTCGAAGAAGTCGGAGAGGAACGTCGCCGGCATCTGCTTGCCCTCCTGCGCCCCGGCCTGGAGGACGTTGAGCCCTTCCAGGATGAGGATGTCGGGCTGGCGGACTACCTGCGCCTCACCGGGCACCACGTCGTAGACGAGGTGCGAATACACCGGCGCCGCCACCTCCGCGCGGCCGGCCTTCAGCTCCGCCAGGAAGCGCACCAGACCGCGCCGGTCATAGCTCTCCGGGAAGCCCTTGCGCTTCATCAGGTCGCGCTCGGTGAGGACCCCGTTGGGGAAGAGGAACCCGTCCGTCGTCACCAACTCCACGCGCGGGTGGTCCGGCCACCGCTTCAGCAGCGCCTGGAGGATGCGCGCCGTCGTGCTCTTGCCCACCGCCACGCTCCCGGCGATGGCGATGATGTACGGCACCTTCTGCGCCGAGCCGCCCAGGAAGGCTTGCTGCTCCGCCCACAGCCGCTGCGCCGCGGCCACCTGCAGGTTCAGCAACCGGGACAAGGGCAGGTAGACGTCCACCACCTCATCCAGGTCCAGGTGCTCTCCCAGGCCCCGCAGTCCATCAATCTCCGCGGACTCCAGCGGCAGCGGCGTGGCGGCACGCAGCGCACGCCAGGACTCCCGTTCCAGGTCGATGAACATGGATGCGGACGGACTGGTGGCTGAGGCCATGGATTCCACTCCAGGAGATGAACATCCAGGCCGCCGCGTAGCACAGCCGGGACGTTCGCGCTCGGACGTTCAGGCGCCAGCCGCGGGATCCCACCCGTAGAAGCGCTTCAGCTCCTCATAGAGCTCCGGCGTCTTCTCCCGCATTTGCCGGGGTTTCTCGAAAAACGATTCGGTGGCCACCGCGAAGAACTCGGCCTCGTTGAGCCCACCATAGTCATCCAGGACCTGCCGTTCCCGCCGCTGGCCCTGCTGAAGCTTGTGGAAGTGCTCGCTCATCACCGCGCTCCAGGCCCGGTAATGCGAATACGCGCGCAGGTTGGGCGTGCCATCAAAGGCGCCGTCGGCCCGGTCCAACACGTGGGCGAACTCATGTGTGGCGGTGTCGTGGCCGTCGTCCGGGTTGCGCAGCCCCGCGAGCACCGACTCCCACGAGAGGATGACGGAGCCCCAGTTCTTCGCCTCGCCCAGCACCCCGCCCGTGCGGTCCGGGATGCGGAAGGCGCCGGGATAGACGATGACCTCCCGCAGCCGGTCGTAATACGACAGGCCCAGGTGCACCACGAGCTGCACCGCGGTGGCGGAGATGACCACGCGCATCTCCTCGGTGACCTCCAGTCCGCCGGCGCCGATGAACTCCTTCTCCCACGCGAACACCTTGAGCTTGTCCAGGAAGGGCTGCCGCAGCTCCGGGGAGAGGGTGCGGAAGAAGGGCACGCGCGCGTCAAGGTAGCCCAGCCAGGCCTCCGGAAAGGGGCGGCGAAGCAGGCGCCGACGCCGGAGCTGGCGGATGAAGGAGAGCATGCGCACTGGCATAGCAGACGGGCATGGCGCGAGGAGCACCTCCCGGGACGAAACTGGAGGTAGATTGTGCCTCGCGGGCGCTGGCCGGCAGCCCCTTTCACGGACGTGCAACGAGCAATGAGCAGACGCGTGTGGGTTCGATGCGCGGCGCTGGGGCTGAGCCTCCTGGCGCCCCAGGCACCGGCGCAAATCACGGAGTCAGACCCGGTCGTCGAGGAAGTGGTGGTCCGCGGCCCGAAGAAGACCCAGCCGGACACGGTGCGCGCCTACGCGCGCGTGGGGGAAGGAGACCCGCTCGCGCTCGAGGACCTGGCCACGGTCGAGCGGCGGCTGGTCGCCACGGGCCTCTTCCAGGAGGTGAAGGTCCACTACGAGCCGTCCGGGCCCGGCCGGGTGCGGCTGATTCTGGAGGTGGAGGACAAGGCGTCCTGGGTGGTGGCGCCCACCTTCGTGTTGCAATCCGACAACGTCGGCGGCGGCGTGCTGTACGCGGAGAACAACCTCTGGGGCCGCAGCAAGAAGTTCGCGACAGCGGCCCAGGTGAGCACGGCGGAGAGCGGACTCTTCGCGGGCTTCCTGGACCCGAACCTCTTCGGGCTGCCCCAGCTCCGCTTCAGCCTGGAAGGCCAGCTTCGCAGCGACCGGGTGGACGAGTACCTGCCCGGCTCCGGCCAGCGGCGCCCGGAGGTGGTGCGGCGGACGCGGATGAACTCCGCGTCCATCGCCGGAGAGCTGGGCTTCCTGCTGTTCGAGCGCGTGCGCGCGGCGGCCAAGTACCGGCTGATGTCCATCGACGCGAAGTCCCCCGACTCCACCGAGGAGGTGACGACGCCCGCCTTCTCCCTGGGCCCGTCGCAGCAGGACGCGTCCCTGCGGCTGATGGTGGGCATCGACACGCGGCAGAACCTGCACGCGGTGATGGAGGGCCTCAACCTGGAGGCCTCCTATGAGCGCTCCACTCCCGGCGTCGGCAGCGACTTCCGCTACGAGCGCTTCGGCCTGCTGTACCGCCATGGCTTGCGACTGGTGGGTGAACACAACCTGGTGCTGCGCGGCGAGGCCGTGGCCGGCGTGGACCTGCCGTTCCATCAAGAGCTCGTCATGGGCGGCAACTCCCTGCGCGGCTTCGTCTACCGGCAGTTCCGGGGTGACACGCGCCTGTCCTTCACCGCCGAGTACCACTTCCCCCTCTTCACGGTGAACCCGCTGTCCTTCCGCGGCGTCGCCTTCTCCGACACGGGGATGATGATGTGGCGCAAGCTGCCCGGGGACCGGGAGCTGCGGGACGTCCACGGGCGCGTGGTGCGCAGCTACCTGCCGGACGCGGCGGGCGGGCTGGGGAACGCCACGGTGGCCCAGGGCGTGGGCGCCGGCCTGCGGCTGTACCTGCGCAACATCGTGCTGCCCCTGGTGGGCGTAGACGCGGCCTACAGCGTCAACTCGGGCGAGTTCCGCTTCTATCTGGTGGCGGGCGTGAGTCCGTCCTAGGGACGACACGTCAGGCGGCCCCTCGGTGGGGCGTCGGGTGCGGCGCGCCATGCCATCATGTCATGAGGGCAGGCGCGTCTCCCCTCCCCGCTTCACGCGAGCCCGTCATGTCCGATGAACGCTTCACGACCAGCCGCGAGGTCTACCACCGCATCCAGTGGGACCCGCGGTTCGACCCCCGCGAGTTCACCATCGGCTACGACGCCCATGGTGAGACGCGCGAGGAGATGCCGTTCGCGGCCTTCGTCCCGGACGGCGAGATTCCCTGGCACCGCGTCTGGTACTTCAAGCGCGGCCACCAGGTGGTCTGGGACCGCGAGCAGCGCTTGGACTTGCTATAGCGGGTGTCCCCCGAAGTTCCTCCGCCGCAGGTCCAGCATCCACGCCTCCAACGCGGCCACGGCCTCGGCGGGCGGTGACTCGGGAAGCACCGAGTCCGCCCGCGCGACTTCGAGCACCTCGAACGCGCGCGACACCTCGCCGCGCCACCGCTCGCTCAGTGCCTCCGGGAGCTCGCTCTTCTCCCCGCGCAGCTTCTGCTCCACCAGGGCATGGGCCTCCGCGAAGCCGTACCGCGACAGCAGCTCCGTGACGTCCGTCTCCACCTCGCCGGTCCGCAGCGCATGGGTCCCCGTCAGCGTGGTGCGCAGCACGTAGAGCAGCCGCTTCGCTGAACGGAACCCACTCTTCTCCCACTCGCGCAGCTGTCCCTGGGCAAAGCCGTTGTAGTGGCGGTGCAGCTTGCGCGACAGCACCGCGCGCACCAGCGGACGCAGCGACTCCAGCTCCGGAGACACGCGCAGGGGGATGGCCCCCAGCACCCGCTCCAGGTAGTTCCCATTGCCTTGCAGGATGCCCTGGAGCACCGGCAGCAGTTCGTTGGACGAGTAGTCCACCTCCACGCCCTCCAGCACCTCCAGCCGCTCCGTGGGGACGTGTACGGGCTGCAGCGTCAGCAGCGCCGCGGTCCGCGCGACGTGGATGGACTTCAGGTCCAGGTCGCTGTCCGGCGAGGGGAAGCCATAGGCGTGCGCTCCGGACAGGGAGACGACCAGATGCGCGCGGTGCCGGGACTCCTCGTCCAGCACGCGGTCCGCCATGGCCCGTTGATGTTCCGTCAAGGTGCCCTTCATTCCGAATCCCTCCACGCCATGGCCGGGGCCTCCGGCGCGTCACGTCCTAGCGGCCCGGGCTCCTTCAGCACCCAGCGCCGCGCCAACTCCTCGCCCACGCGCCGCAGCAACCGGTCCGCGCGTTCGTAGTCCGGATGCTCCGGCAGACGGCTCTCCCGGTGTGCTGCCTCCAGGTCCGGCGCCAGCGCCTCCGCGTCCCGCAGCACGTCCTCCAGCGGCACGCGGCCCGCCTTGATGTCGAGCAGCCGCGCCTTCAGTGGGCCGGAGGCCTCGAAGACGGGCGCCCCCTCGCGCAGCCACCCTGTCGCCGTGGCCACCAGTCGCAGCAGGTTGTAGGCGTTCTTCGGGCGCAGCTCGCGCGCGGAGGGAGGCCGCTGGCCGCCACTTCGCGCATAGGCGGTGAGCGCCTTGAAGTCGTTGGCCGCCAGCAGCCCCTGGTCCCAGAGCGAGCGGTAGAGCTGCTTCACGTACGTCTTCGCCGCCAGCAGCGCATCGTGCGCCGACGGCGCCTCGCGAGGCGACACGGCCGACAGCCGGCGCGCCACCTCGTCCAGGTCCGGCGCGGGCTCCTCGCACAGCCATTCGAGCAGCAGGTCCCGATGCTCCGCCAGCCGCTGGCTGCGCGTGAGCTTGTCGAGCTGGCTCATGGCGTAGCGCCCGAAGCTGCCGAACAGGGCCTTCGACACGAAGGCGTCGCGCTCCTCCAAGAGCCACGCGCCCACCGGGTCCAACGCCTTCGCGCCCGGCACGAAGAGCGTCTCCAGCGTGTTCGGGTCCGCGCGGAGCGCCTGCTCCACCGCCTTGTGGACCTCCCAGTACGTGGTGCTGCCGTCCGCGCTCACCAAGTCCCTGGGCGCTTCGACCAGTCCAAATCTCCAAGGGAGAGGCAGCGCGAACACGCCGCGCACATCCACGTCCGAGCGCTCGTCGGCCAGCCCCCAGGCATGGCTGCCCACGCGCGTCTCCAGCACCACACACGGCGTCAGCGCGCTCCACGCCGCCTCGCGGCGCTGGGCGAACTGCACCTGCCCCGGGCGCCGGGGCACCAGCTCATCCCGCGCGAACCACACCTCCCCCACGCCGACAATCTGCACGTCGAAGCCGCCGTCATGCGCGCGGACCACGCGGCCCACCACGCCCTGCGGGATGCGGCGGCCTCCGGAGGCCAGGCGCTCCACGCGCGTCGTCACCTCGGTGCCGTGGGGCAGCGGCACCGACAACCGGTCCACCTGTTCCAGGCCCCGGATGCGCGCGCCGCCTGGGGAGGAGGGCTCCGTCGATGAATCACTCATGGGGTCGTCACCTCTCGAATCGGTGCGAAAGCCGCCCTGGGACGGCGGGACGAGCGCCGCCCTGACCCGCACCAAGGCGGGCCTCAGCGCCGGGTGGGCGCCCCCGCATCATGCCCCAGCTCCGCCGCCATGCGCTCGTCGGGGTCCGGACGCTTGTCTCGCAGGGTGACGAACTCCTCGGCCGCGGTGGGGTGGATGCCCACGGTGGCGTCGAGCTGCTTCTTGGTGACGCCACACTTCACCGCCACCGCCAGCCCCTGGATGATCTCCGGTGCGTCCGTCCCCACCATGTGACAGCCGAGCACGCGGTTGGACTCGCGCTCCACCACCACCTTCATCATGGTGCGCTCGTTGCGCCCGCTCAGGGTGTGCTTCATTGGGCGGAAGCTGGTGACGTAGACGTCCAGCTTCCCATGGCGCTCCCGCGCCTCCACCTCCGTCAGTCCCACGGAGGCCACGGGCGGCTGACTGAATACGGCCGACGGCACGTCGGTGTGGTCCATCTGCGTCGGGTTGTCGTTGAAGAGCGTCTCCGCCAGGGCGCGCCCCTCCGCGATGGCCACCGGCGTGAGGTTGATGCGGTCGGTGATATCGCCCACCGCGTAGAGGCTCTCCACCGAGGTGCGGGACCACTCGTCCACCACCACCGCGCCGCGCGCATCCAGCACCACCCCCACCTCCTCCAGCCCCAGTCCCCCCGAGTTGGGAACGCGCCCGGTGGCGAACAG